>JAYTRB010000026.1:0-8660 GCA_043746425.1 Planctomycetia bacterium | reverse complement strand
CCCGATTACGCCAATCTTCCCAAAATGGTCTTCGACGACCTGCAGTACGCAAACTCGGGAGGCTTTGGATCGCTCGGTATTCACCGGCAATTGTTGCTGCCGCAGCTCGAAGAGCTGGTCAGGCTGAGGCCCGGCACGCTGACCGAACAGCATTTTGTGATGGCCTATCTCGCCAAATTGCTGCCAACGGCAGACGAAGACTGGCGGCATGATGACCAGGCGCTGGAAGCCTATCTCGACCGACTCGCCCTGTTTGCAAAGCGCCTCGTGCCATCGCACAATTCGCTCATGGGCCATGTCTTGTACCACCGACTCGTGCTCGACAGGCGACACGGAAAATACGACAAGGCGAGGTTTGTCGAATACATAAAATTGCCGCGGCACGTTGGCTACGCTTCGAAGGCGATGCTTGAATCCGACTCGTTGAAGCGCTTCGCCTGCGATCTGAATGCAAATTATGAGGGAATCACGGGCCTGTCCCCCATCGGCAACGACGAGCCCCTTGTTCGAAGTTACCTGTCGCATTTTTTCGTCGACGCAGCCAGCCCTCTTGAATTCGAACCCTACGTCAATGATCTCTATCTGCGTCACCTGTTTGCAGAAACGAAGATCGTCAACGGCTTGGGAGAACAGGAACAATGGGCATCGATGCTTCCGCCGGCGATGTTTCAGCAGCTCAAAGAGCGAATTGACATCGATTTCGCATTCACGAACCAGACGCAGTTCGCGGCTCAAGCCCCAGTCAGCCTCGAGGTGCATGTCAAGAATGTTTCGACGCTGATCGTCAAGGTCTTCGAAATCAATGGTCAGAATTATTACCGAGAACACCAGCGCGAGGTCAACACCGATATCAATCTCGACGGCCTCGTGGCCAATATCGAAGAAACCCACTCCTATGCCGAGTCGCCGTTGCGGAGAATGACGAGGCATTTCGAGTTTCCGACACTCAAGCGGGCAGGAGTGTATGTCATCGATCTGATCGGCAACGGGCGGAGCAGCCGGGCTCTCATCCGGAAAGGACGGTTGTACTATCTTGTCCAAACCAGTCCGGCAGGCCAGGGCTTCACCATTTTCGACGAGAATCATCGGCAGGTTAGGAATGCTTCTGTGTGGCTCGCGGGGCACGAATATCTAGCCGAGAAGTCGGGCCTGATCACCGTTCCGTTCAGTACCAGCCCGGCCCGGCAACCGATCGTCATTTCGGCTCCCGTTGCGGCGGTATCGAAGGCCGGCTCCGAGAAAGCAGGCGACATCCGGCCAGCCACCGATCAAACCTATTCGTCGCTCGACTTCTTTCAGCACGAGGGCGAAAATTACTCTTTTGTGGCCGGGTTTTACGTCGATCGCGAGGCCCTGTTGCGGCGAAAAACGGCGGAAGTCATTATTCGCCCGCAATTGACAGTCAATGGAACGCCCATCGCGCTGAAACTGCTTGAAGAGGTGAAACTCACCATCACGTCGATCGATCTCAATGGTATTGCCACCACACAAGAGGTTCCAAATTTCACGCTTTTTGAAGATCGCGAAGCGATTCACGAATTCGAGGTGCCGCAGCGTCTGGCCTCGATCAGTTTTGGGCTCTTTGCCAGGGTCAAACAACTCAGCACGGGAGGGCAGAAAGTCGATCTGGCCACGTCGGATTCATTTTCGCTCAATGAGATCGACCGCACCGACAAAATCGAAGATCTGCACCTCCTCAAGGCCGCAGGAAAATACGTCCTGGAGCTGCGCGGCAAAACGGGAGAATCGCGGGCGTCGCGCCCCGTTGTGCTGCAGATCAAGCACCGCGATTTTCGCGCCCCGGTCGGCATAGTGCTCAAGACCGACAAAGCGGGACGCATCGCGCTGGGCGAGTTGGCCGATATTGCCCAGTTGACGACCACCGGACCGGAAGGAACGGCCCACGTCTGGACGCTCGTCGGCGACCGGCATACTTATGCGAACACGGTACAGGGGCGTGTGGGGGCCCCGATCGAGGTGCCCTATCTACCCAAACGCGGACTCGACAACCCGGCCCCCCCGGCCCTGTCGCGTGATGAAGTTTCTTTCCTCGAATTGCGCGGTGAATCGTATGTGTCCGACCGCTTCGACAATTTGAGCACGAAAAACGGGCTGCTCGTGGCCGACAAACTTCCGGCAGGCGATTACGATTTGTTGCTCAAATCGACTGGAACTCGAATTCGGATTCGCATCGCCCTGGGAACTCAGATCGACCGGTTCATCGTCGGGCCAAAACGACAGCTCGAAACGCCGGCTCTTGCGCCGATACAGATTGAATCGATCGTCTCGGTCGACAAAAAGTTGCGGATCAGTCTGTCGAATGTTTCGAAATTTACCCGCGTGCACATATTCGCCACGCGGTACGTGCCAGAGTACGACGCCTTTGCCCATTTGAGCCGAGTCCGCAGTGCTGAGCCTTATCTTTTTCAGCATTATCCCGCTGAGTCGGTGTATCTGACGGGACGGAACATCGGCGACGAGTACCGCTACATCATCGACCGCCGATACGCCACGAAGTTCTCGGGAAACATGCTCGAGCGGCCATCGCTGCTGCTCAATCCGTGGGCTGTCCGCGTGACTGAAACGGGCGCGCAAGAAGCAGTCGGGGGAGACGATTTCAGAGCCGCGGGGACGCCGCAGGCCAGCGAGGGGGGGCGCAGCGAAGCGGGCGCCGCAGTAGCGCCCGGCGTCGCCGGACACTTTGCCAATTTCGACTTCCTGGCCGAACCTTCTGCCGTGCTGATGAATCTGGTTCCCGATAAGGACGGAATCATTGAAATCACTCGCGACGCGCTGGGAGGCCATCAACAAATCAGCATTGTCGCTGTCGATCCGATCAACACGACCTGCCGTTCGGTCACACTTCCAGAACTGCCGCCCACATTTGTCGACCTGCGGTTGCTGGCGGCCCTTGATCCGCAGTCGCATTTCACACAGCAGAAGCAGATCAGCATCGTCCTCAAGGGAGCGAAGTTCACGCTGGCCGACATCACCACTTCGAAATTCGAGGCCTACGACAGCCTGGCGCGGGTGTACGGCCTTTACGCCACGCTGAATCACGATCCGAAACTGGCCGAATTCGCGTTCATTCTCAATTGGCCGAAGCTCAAGCCCGAAGAGAAGCAATCACTGTACTCGAAAAATGCCAGCCACGAGTTGAGTTTCTTTCTGTTGAAGAAGGATCCCGAATTCTTCCAAAAGGTCATCCGGCCCTACCTTGCGAACAAGAAAGACAAAACGTTCTTCGACCGCTTTCTGCTTGAGGAAGATTTGACCGATTTCCTGCAACCGTGGAAACATGCGCAGCTCAATGTGGTCGAGCAGATCCTTTTGGCGCAGCAATTGAAAGACGAACGGCCGCAAACTCTGCGACACATCGGCGACCTGCTGGCGCTCCTCCCCGCTAACATCGACGGTTTCATTCGCCTGTTCGATACAGCGGTTAAGAACAGCAGCCTCGACACCGGAGACGCATTGGGTTTGAAACGGGCGGCTGAGGCAGCCAGTCCGGCATTGCAAGGGATGTTTGGTGGAATGGGAGCAGGCGGCGCCGCGGCCGCCCCGTCTAACCAGTCACTCCAGACAGCAGAAGCGGCCGCCGAAAACATGCCTTCGGAAGTCAAGGCCGCCGCCGATCGAATGGGCGAGCGTAAAGACGCCGCCAAGAAAGCCAAACAGACGGTCCGAGCACGCGATGGCCTTTCTCGTCGCGCTGGTGCGGCCACGGACGACAGCGACAATGGGATGTTGCGAGAAGACCAAAAGGGCGCGGAATTCTTCGACTCCCCGATTGAAAAGCGAGAACAGGTCCGGCAATTGTATCGTAAACTCGACAAGACTTGGGAATGGGCAGAGAACAACTACCATCACCTCACAATTGACCTGCAGAATGCAGCGCTGATCACGGTCAATGCCTTCTGGAAAGACTACGCCCAGCACGAGCGGGGGGCGCCCTTCCTCTCGCAGAATCTGGCCGCCGCCAGCCGCAGTTTTCCTGAAATGCTTTTGGCGCTGGCCGTTGTCGATCTTCCATTCGAATCACCGAAGCACGAGACAAAATTTGAGGGGACAAAAATGACCCTCACACCCGGCGGACCGCTGGTTATTTTTCATGAGCAGATTCAGCCTGCGGCTGCACCCGACGGGGCAGCCAAGGTTCTGGTCAGCCAGAATTTCTTCCGGCACGGCGATCGGCACCGCCTGGAAGACGGTGAGCAGGTCGACAAGTTTGTCAGTGACGAATTCCTCGTCCACACAGTCTATGGTTGCCAGGTGGTCGTCACGAACCCCACGTCGACGCGGCAGAAACTCAATGTGCTCATCCAGATTCCACAGGGAGCGATCCCTGTGCTCAACGGCGAGGCGACGCGTACCGTTCACCTGAGCCTCGAGCCGTACCATACGCAGACGCTCGAAGTTCACTTCTACTTTCCCGTGGCGGGGAAGTTTACTCACTTCCCGGTGCAAATCGCCCGCAACGAGACCCTCATCGCTGCGGCCACCCCCGTGACGCTGACGGTGGTCGACAAGCCGACGAAAATCGACTCTGAGTCGTGGGATTACGTCTCGCAGCATGCCGCGGCTGAAGACGTGCTCAAGTTCTTGTCGGCCCACAACGTCATCGCCCTCAATCTCGATAAGATCGCCTGGCGGATGCACGATGCGAAGGTCTTCGCGGCAGTCACTGAATTGCTCACCCGTCGGCACGTTTACCAGCACACACTCTGGTCGTATTCCCTGTTGCACAACGTAATCCCTGCGGCCCGCGAATTCCTGCAAAACAGTGAACCAATTGTGCTGGAATGTGGAGGCCGGCTCGTCAGCCCCCTGTTGACGATCGATCCCGTGGCACGCCGCACTTATGAGCATCTCGAATATAAGCCACTCGTGAATGCCCGAGCACATTCCCTCGGCAAACGCCGGCAGATCCTTAACGATCGATTCCACCAGCAATATCATCGCTTTTTGCGCGAACTCACCCATACCCGGCAGCTCGGCGACGATGATCTGCTGACAGTCACCTATTACCTGCTCTTGCAGGATCGCGTCGAAGAGTCACAGGCGACTTTCACCCGCGTCAGGCGCGAGCACGTAGCGACCCACATGCAGTACGACTACTGCGCCGCGTATCTCGACTTTTTCACCAACGGACGCGAGCGGGCCCGCGCCATCGCAGACAAATATGTCGCACATCCTGTCGAACGCTGGCGGAACACATTCGCCGCAATTATTGCTCAGCTCGACGAAGCCGAGGGCAAAGATGCGGCAACCATCGACGCCGAAGACCGCAACCAGCAGCAGACAAAACTGGCAGCGACCGAGCCCAGCTTCGAATTCACAGTCGAGGCAAAGCAAATCAACCTGAGTTTTCAAAACCTGAAGTCGGTGCGCGTCAATTTCTATGAAATGGACGTCGAGTTGCTCTTCAGTCGTAATCCATTCGTGCAGCAGTTCCGTGGTCAATTCGGGGCAATTCGTCCTAATCTTTCGCAGGAGGTCAACCTCCCGGAAAAGGGAACCACGCACACGCTTTCGCTCCCTGCGGCGCTGGCGAACAAGAATGTTCTGATAGAAATCTCGGGCGCCGGTGAAACCAAAACACAGGCCTACTATGCACACTCGCTCGTCGTGCAGGTGGTCGAAAGTTACGGCCAGATCAAGGTGACGCACCAGCAGACGAATAAGCCTGTTGCCAAGGTCTACGTGAAGGTCTATGCGCAGCTGGCCGATGGCCAGGTGCGGTTCTATAAAGACGGGTACACCGATATCCGGGGACGGTTCGACTATGCCTCGCTGAGCACGAACGAACTCGATGTCGCGGTGAAGTTCGCGATTTTGATTCTGAGCGACAAAGACGGCGCTGTGGTCCGCGAGGCCGCTCCCCCGAAACGATAATTCCCCGACGCGGGGGCTCGACGATGCCGCAGTCGTAAATCTCGGGTCGGATATCGCGGGCTCGCGCGAGCGGCAGCCTGCCTGCGATCGCAGGCACGCTGCCCGGTCGTTGGGCTCAAGTCGCCTGCATCGAAAACTGCGAGCTGCCACGTCCCCCTCGAATCATCCGGGCGATTTGACTCGGGCTTCGACGGAAATTGGGGCCTTCTGTTCATTTTCGATCATGGAATTGCAGTCGTCGTCGCTTTCGGCCATCAATCGTCGTGTCAGCAGTAAAAAGCGGGTGTTGAGGAGCACAGCGGCGACGGCCAGACCCGCGATCAGACCGATCCATAGCGCCTGCGGACCTTTATTCAAGACCAGTCCCAAAAAGACACCCAGCGGCAAACCCAGCCCCCAGTAGGCGAACAGGGTGATTCCCATAGGAATGGCCGTGTCTCTCAAACCGCGCAGGGCTCCCGCGACGGCAACTTGCAGACCATCAAAAATCTGAAAGATCGCCGCCATCACGAGGAGACGGGAAGCGATCGCATGAACGCTCTCGTCGCGAGTATAAATCGAGGCAATCCATTCGGGACAGGTTGCCATGGCCAGCGCCGTAAGCGACATGAACCCGACTGCCAGACCGGCTCCAACCAGACCAGTGCGGCGGGCGTCGCGGACCTGTCGGCGGCCGATGGCCTGACCGACGCGCACCGAAATCGCGATCGACAACCCGAGCGGCACCATAAACGTGACCGAGGCGACATTGATGGCGATTTGATGCCCGTCGACAATTACGGCCCCCAGACGCCCCATCAGCAGCGTTACCGTCGCAAACATGCTGCCTTCCATGAACAGGCACATGCCGATCGGCCCCCCCAGTTTCGCCAGCCGCGAGAGCTGGCCCCAATCGGGAAGATCCCAGCGATTGAAGACCGGGAATTTCCTGTAATGCCGGTCGTATATAATCCACAGAGCAAGGCACGTCATCATACTCCACATGCTGAGCGCCGATGCCACTCCCGTCCCCACGCCCCCCAGCCGCGGCATGCCAAATCGACCGTGCATGAAGACTAAATTACCCGAGATATTTGTGGCCAGCCCGATGAGACTGATCAACATCACCGGCCGCGTCTTCGAGACCGCTTCGCTGTACCCGCGCAAGACAGTAAACGCGCTGCCGGCAGGCAGGCCCCATGAGATGGCATCGAGAAATGCTGAGGCCATGGGCACGATCTCGGAATCGACCTGCATCCAGCGCAGGACCGGCGAACAATTTCGAATGACCAGAAACGAGACGAGAGCCACGGCCTGGCTGAGCCACAATCCCTGTCGGACGTGTCCGCCGATTTCGTCGAATCGACCTGCTCCAAAGGCCTGCGCCACCGTCGGCGAGACCGACATCAAAACGCCCATGCCGAAAACGATGATCGTCATGCACAGACTGCTTCCGATCGCTACCGCTGCCTGATCATGCGGCCCCAATCGCCCGGCCATGACTGTGTCAACGCAGCTCATCGAAATTTGCGCCAATTGCGCTGCCATGAGCGGCCCCCCGAGTGCCAGAAGCGAGAAAACCTCCTGGCGGACGCGCTGCGTGGTCGTCGAGGATAAATTCGGATTCATCGAAGACCAAAGACCAGGCGAGATGGGGGACGCAAGTCCCGGGGCAGGATCAAGTAGTTTTTGCGGCGCCAACACTGGCAACCAGGGTGTACTTACGGCAGGAGTGTGATCCAGACACCCCCAGCACCCGTTCGGTTCGGCGACATCTTGCGGCTGAATCTTAGGATGAATTGATTTCCACGAGAAGGCGCTTGCCAGTTGGCCGAGGGTCGCTGGTCATCGGACAGGTCCTGGCCCTTGCGGCAAGCCAGCAGCACCTTGAAAAATGGGGCAAAACACGTTGCAAGAACGGCTGTCTCGCCGACATGGGAATGTTTTCGCCGCCTTCACCGAAGTACTTGGCGGGTGGCGTTTAAAGGCTCTTCATGTGCAGCGACGCCTCTTGCCACACCAGCCAAAATTCGATACGATTGCTGTGTTGCGCGAGGGTCGCCCCCCTCAAGTGCGCAATGGTTGATCGTTCGCCCCCCTCGTTCCTAAATGCGAGCTACAATGATGTTTCGCACCCCCTCTCGAGCAGCCTCGACATTGAGTATCGCCATGGTGTTTCTGGTGGCAACAACGTTGCTGGCAGAGCACCTTTCGGCGCCGCAGCAGGCGAATGTCGCCAAGCTCGTCTGCGAGATGATCGAATCGAACCACATCAGTCAGAAGCCGATCGACGACACGATATCGGCCAAACTGGTCGACGAATTCATCAAGACGCTCGATTCACAAAAACTGTACTTTCTGCAGTCAGATATCGACCGGTTCAACAAGTTTCGGACCGAGTTGGATGACCTGGTGAAAGCCGGAAATGTCGACTTCGCCACATCGGTTTTCGACACGTTCCTGACACGTCTCAATGAACGGACAGACTACGCTCACAAACTGATCGATATGAATTATGATTTTACCGTCAAAGAGCTGATGGAGATCGATTCCAAGGAAATTCCCTGGTCGAAGACGCCTGACGAACTCAATGAACGCTGGCGGAAACGCATCAAGTACGACATGCTCTTGATGAAGCTCGAAAAACCGCACGATGTCGCGTCTAGAAACGGCCGCAAGAAACCCGATACTGAAGCGGCCACCCCCCCCACCGATGCATCAGCAGACCCCGCCCACTGGGAAGAAGAAGCGCGCAAGCGACTGCACAAGCGTTTCAGGAACACGCG
>JAYTRB010000025.1:0-7054 GCA_043746425.1 Planctomycetia bacterium | reverse complement strand
AAACGGGCCCACCACCAGAGTCATCGAGAATCACATACGAAGACCGCCAGTCGCCGTTTCGCGGCTGCCCGACCGATCCTACATTGACAAGCACCTTTTCGGCCGCCAGTTCGTATTTAAAATCGAGGTCTTCCGGACGGAAGAATTTGAGGCTTTCGGTGAAGACGCCGGGAACGTGAGTGTGCCCTTGGAAGCAATACTTCGGGACGAGCGCAAAAATCCGCTCCATTTTTCGCTGGTTGTAGATGTCTTCGGGAAAAACGTATTCATTCAGGGGATTGCGGGCCGAGCCATGGACGAACAGAAACTCTCCGTCTTGTTGGCGGCGCGGCAGTTCACCTAGAAATTCCCAGCGCCGTTCATTGCCCGCGGGATCGTCTCGCTCCAGCTGTTCGCGGGTCCAGAAGATGGCCCGCTCGGCGCCGGGGTTAAAACCTTCGGGGTCGAACAACGCCCCCTGGTCATGATTTCCCAGCAGGCACAACTGGCACGACGTCACGCGGTCGATACACTCGCGCGGGTTTGGTCCGTATCCGATGATGTCGCCCAGACAATAGATCTCTGTAATGCCCTTCCGCTTGATGTCCGCCAGAACCGCTTCGAGCGCTTCCAGGTTGCCATGTATGTCGCTGATGAGAGCTTTCAAGGACCGCGCGCCTTCCGGAAGGTAATGCGAACGAAGGGGGGGACTGGCCCGTCGCCATTGAGCAGTGCCGTAAAGTAAGTTGCCAGTGTAATTTAGTGCTGATTCTCAGGTCAAGTTCAGGCGGTAGTGGGAAGTCGTGCATTTTACGTATTGCGGGCGAGAAATCAGGCCGGCTGCCAAATAAGCAGGCGGAATTCCTTCGGCCCGCCCGTCGAATAAGCCAAAGCTGATTCGAGTCGATGGGCATGGTCTTCGCGTGAATTTCCGTCTCCTCGCGATCTGAGATTCGGCCTCACCGTTACTTTATTGAGGATTTTCACGTCTCGACCGTTGTCGTGATTACGCCAGACAGCTTGTCGACATCGGCGCGAGTGATCTTGCCGTCATGCAGGGCACTTGCCACCAGCACGCCATGGATACCGATTTTTGAAAGCTGCAGAAGATCGGAGACGTCACGAACCCCTCCGCCAGTGATCAAACGCAATTGCGGGTTCCGCTGTAGAAGTTGTCGGCACAGGTCGATGGTCGACACCCCCTCACCTGCACCGACTAACGCCAGATCGAGCACGATCATCTCCTCGACCCCTGCCTGTACCGCGCTCATGGCAATCGTAAACGGGTCGGTGCAGTGCCAGCCAGCAAGATCTCCCAGCGGTTCTCCATTTTTCAAATCGACGCTGAAGATCACGCGTTCGGCGCCGACGCGCCCGCACAAACAGGCCAGGTCTGCTGCCGTCGGCCAAGTCTCGAGCCCAGCCACGACCTGTGCGGCGCCAGCGGCCAGAATCGCATCTGCCGACTCGACGTTTCGTAAGCCGGCATCAACCAGCAAAGTAAACCCATCGCGGGACAGGGAATCGTACAGTTCGTGGTTGGGGCGCTGGTGTAAAATGGCGTCAAGATCGGCCACATAGATGCGCGTCAGGCCGAGTTGATCGCGAAATGCCTGCGCGATCGTCAGGGGGTCGGATGTGCCGACGAGTCGGCTGACGACTGGCCGATACTCGTTTCGACGTCCGCGTAGGCCGCGGACGACCAGGCCATTGAGCAGATCGAGAACAGGCAGAAGGTACATGGGGAGTGTCGATTTTTTGAAATGGCCCCATTGACTCGACAATGAGATTGAGATTTGAATGAGGAAACGAAGTCAGCCTGGCGGGTGCGACGCTCTGGCTCACTGCCGGGAACCGACGGGTTCACCCCGTGGGTTGCAGCAGTTCCAATGATTGTGGAATGACTCGTCGGTGGGACAAATCCAACAACCACACTCGATTGATGATGACCAAGGCGCCGTCCCACTGCAACCCCCAACCGGGGTGTGGCACTCGTGCGCGCGGGGAGGGGGTCAATTCCAGGCCGATTGCGCCACGAAAATCAGCGCTTCGGTAGATGATCGCGAATCGGCTCGGGCCGGCCGGCCGACGGTACTAAACACGCTGCCCGACAGCCGGTCTGTCGTGCCTTTTGCTGGGTTTGCGCCGGGCTGCTGTTTGGCAATTTGAATTGTGAGTGGTGGCAAATCGGGGCGCCACCACAATCCTCTGCATGCCCGGCAGAGGCAGGAACCGATGGCAATGCGACAACCGGCATCGTGAGATTGAACACTGCGTCGGAGTGCTTCAGGCTTTGCAGTTTGACGCGCGGTACACTCGACATCGCTTTGTCATTGAACTGGTGTAGAATGACAACGAACTCTGATCGCGTGCTGAACAAAATGACTGACTTTGAGTCCTGACGCAGCGGGAAAATTTCTCGCCGAGAACCAATTGCTGCGAGGCACCGTCCTCTTTTGCAACAGGTTGCTGAGCCCTGGAATTTTGGGGGTCTGAAGAATGGCGGCCAATCAAGAATCATTGACTCTTCCCCAGCGATTGCTCCGCCATCGCAAGTTGCGGTCGCTGGTTATTTTTGCCGCGATTCCCTACGCGGCGATCGTAGTCCTGCTGACGATTTTTCAGCGAAGTCTGATTTACGCGCCCGCGCATGATCTGACATTGAACTTGTCTCTTCCAAATATCCCGGGCGCGGCCTCAAATGCGGTGGACGTTGAAGCGACGGACAAACTCGTGCTGCACGGCTGGCATATCACTTCCAGGCCGGCTGGCGGCGAAGCGTTCGACGAAAGTGTCCGAAAACGGTTGCAGGGCAGACCGGTCATTCTTTATTTCTGCGGCAATGCGGGGAACCGAGCCTACCGTGCTGCAGAGTTTGAACTCTTCGCAGAATTGGGGGCCGACGCGATCTGCTTCGATTATCGCGGTTTCGGCGACAACGCCGGCCAACCGAGTGAAGCCGCGTTTGCCGAAGATGCGCGAACAATATGGCGTTTCGTGACGGAAGAACTCCATATTACTCACAAGCGAATCATTATTTTCGGTGAGTCGCTCGGCGGCGGAACGGCGACTCGCCTGGCGGCCGAACTGTCGGCCGCTGGAACACCCCCCGGTGGTCTGATCCTGCGTTCGACATTTACGAGACTTACCGACGTGGCTGCGTGGCACCTGCCGTGGTTGCCGGTTCGCTGGATGCTTCGCGACCGTTATCCGTCAGCTGATCGCATTGGCCAGGTCACCTGCCCGATCATGATCGTCCACGGCCATCGTGACACGATTGTTCCTTTTGAGGAAGGAGAGCAACTCTTCGCCGCCGCGCCAATGCAATCGGCGAATGGCGCCCCGAAGCATTTCGTCGATCTGCTGCACGCCCATCACAATGACGTTCTTGACGCCGATCGTGGCTTGCTGCGAGAGTCGATGCGAGAATTCGTAGCCAGCGTCTCAACATTAGACTGATTTCATACTGGCGAAACGCTTTTGCCTTCTTGAGGCGCTCGGCCGGTCACTATGTGCGGTGCAGGCGCGTCGCGCGCCCGGCGAGAAAGCTGCGCAGCGCCACGTCCAACGCCATGTCGGTGCGCAAAAGCGTATAATCCATGTGCAAATCGCGGCAGCCGCGGCGAACGTCTTTGAGAAAACCTTCAAACTCACGCTGATATGCAGCTCGCAGCGATCGCGGCTCGGTCATTTGTTCGGGCAGACCCTCGAGCCCCTTGAAGAGCGTTGGATCCTGAAATGGGAAATCTCGCTCGGCCGGGTCAATGACGTGCAATACCAATACCTCGTGCCTCCGGTGCCGCAGGTGCTTGAGCCCGAGCATCAGGCTCGGCACGTCATCGAACAGATCGCTGAGGATTACCACCAGGCCACGTTTCTTGATTCGCTCGGCCAGGTCGTGAAAAATCGGGCCCATCGACGTTTCGCCCCGGGCTCCCGCGATGTCCATGACGTGACAAATCTGCTTCAGGTGTGACGGATGACTCCCGGCGCGGACGAAATTGCGTACCGCATTGTCGTACGTCGCCAGTCCGACGGCATCCTGCTGCTTGAGGATCAGGTATGACAGGGCCGCCGCCACATACTGCGCATATTCGAGCTTCGAGACGGTGACTTTTTCCGAGCGGTAGAGCATCGACTCGCTCGTATCAAGCAGAAAGTAGCACGCGAAGTTCGTTTCTTCTTCATACTGCTTGAGGTAAAAGCGATCGGTCTTGCCGAACACTTTCCAGTCGACGTACCGCAGGTCGTCGCCTTGTGCGTACTCGCGGTGCTCGGCGAACTCAATCGAAAAGCCGTGATACGGGCTCTTGTGCAGTCCCGAGACAAACCCTTC
The DNA here is from genome assembly GCA_043746425.1 of Planctomycetia bacterium. Lineage (GTDB taxonomy): Bacteria > Planctomycetota > Planctomycetia > Planctomycetales > Planctomycetaceae > JACQFH01. Next base: position 2,739 of record JAYTRB010000025.1, on the reverse strand, counting down.
GACGATCAGGCGGGCTTTAAGCTCCAGGCCCTGAAGTTCGGCCAGAGTCTGGGGGCTCAGGTATTTTTGATACGAATCCACAGTCGTTTGCCTATCTCGCCCATGAATTGTAGCCATCCACCTTCAGGGGGATGCGATACAAGCTGAGATCAACGGTGATATACAGCACCTTCTTTTCGTTGCCGATTCCAAACATGACATTGCTGGGAACTCCTTTAGCGCCTGTTGCGTTTTGATTGGGCTCGCCCGTGGCGATAAAAGCCACTTCCTTGCCGGTCGAATCAATGACCATCACGCCGGGGCGTTTTGGGCTGCGAGCCGACAGATAGATGTGGCCTTTCGAATCGACGGTCATGCCATCGCAGCCGGGTTGATCGCCGAAATCGACCAGAGTTTTGCGTGGGCCATCAACAAGCCCGTCCGATCCCAGCGGATAGGCATAGATTTTCATGGCCCCCAGCTTCGGGAGGGCGGTCGCATCGGGGTCGCCGATGCGATCAGTGCCATTATTGTGATCGGCCACGTACAAGAATTTCTGATCAGGGCTGAGAGCGATACCGTTCGGCTTTTCGACTTCGTGGGTCACTTCCAGCACCGACCCGTCGGTGTCAATGCGATAAACGGCACGGTGTTCGAGCTCGCGTTTTTCCATTCCAAGATATCTGGGATCTGAAAAATAGATGCGTCCATTGGTATCGAGCACCAGATCGTTGGGAGCATTAAAGCGCTTTCCCATGTACTTGTCGGCAACGACGGTGCGTTTCTTGGTTTTAACGTCCCACCGGACGACAGCGCGGCCTCCTTCATCTGAGCCTTCGCACGCGAACAGATTCCCTTTAGCGTCGAATTTCAGGCCGTTCGATTTGAAACTGTCGTCGGTGAATACAGTCGTCTTCATCGTCCTGGGGTCGAAATGCATAATCGCCCCTTTGTCTTTTCCGAACGGAATGTCGGAAAAATAAATAGTTCCGTCAGGAGCCGCGGCTGGACCTTCGGTAAGTCCTCCAGTAATCGGCAGACTGCGGGTGAAGAGCAACTCGAGTTTGGCATCGGGTGAGACGATGCTCTCACCGATCGGCTTTGGAACTTCAGCAGATGCTCGCGCCGACAAGAGCACAAGGCACACCGGAAGGACGGCAGTCAGACGCATAACGCTCTCCTTAAGGTTTCCGAATTTTGAATATTCGTTTTGCAGGATTCATTTTGCAATGAGGCGCGGCTGAAACGAACTCGCGCGGTGTGTAACGAGGCATTGCATCAGCCTACCGCCGCAGAGGTGATTTCTCAACACCTTCGCTGTAAACTGCTTGACGGACGTAACTGATCAGAACCATCGACATCGAGGCTCTCCATGAAACGCGCGTTTTCTTCAATACGCTTCCTGTCTGACACGCTCGCCGGGCTGGCACTTTTTGCGATCGCCGGCCTGATGATCGCTTCGCCTGTTTTAGCCGATGACATTGAACCGGGCTTCAAGAGCCTGTTTAACGGAAAGGACCTGTCGGGTTGGGACGGCGATCCGAAATTCTGGTCGGTCAAAGACGGCACGGTCTTTGGCCAGACGACCGAGAAAAATCCCACCCCGGGAAACACGTTTCTGATCTGGCGCGACGGCACCGTCGACGATTTTGAGCTGCGCCTTTCGTATAAGATTGTGAACGGCAATTCGGGCATCCAGTACCGCAGCAAGGATCTTGGCAATTGGGTGGTCGGTGGTTATCAGGGCGATTTCGAAGCCGGTCAAACCTATTCGGGAATTCTGTATGAAGAACGGGGCCGCGGAATTCTCGCCTTGCGCGGGCAGAAGACCGAGGTCGGGCCCGACGGCAAAGTCAATGTGATGGCCTCGCTGGGTGACACAAAAGACATTCAGACGAATATCAAGCACGAAGACTGGAACGATTACGTCATTCTGGCCCAGGGAAACCAGCTCACGCACATTATCAATGGACGCGTCACGGCGCAAGTCACCGATAACCAGCCCGACAAACGCGTCATGTCGGGAATCCTCGCGCTGCAACTGCACGCCGGGCCGGCCATGACCGTGCAGTTCAAAAACATTCGAATCAAACGCACGCACCTGACGGCGGGAACCAAGAAAATCGTGCTGGTGGCGGGGCATCCCAGTCACGGTCCCGGCGATCACGAATTCAACGCCGGTGTGCAGCTCATTCATAAGTGTCTCGACAAGATTCCCAGTGTTCTCGCGGTTCATTATCTGAATGGCTGGCCGAAAGACCCCAGCGCCTTCGACAATGCCGATGCGATTCTGTTTTACATGGACGGCGGCGACGGACACCCCATCATTCAGGGCGACCACTTGCTCCAGATCAATAAACTGGCACGACAAGGCGTCGGTATCGCCTGTGCGCATTACGCAGTCGAAGTTCCCAAAGACCGCGGCGGTCCCGAGTTGCTGGATTGGATCGGTGGTTACTTCGAAGCCTTCTGGTCGGTTAATCCGCATTGGAAGGCGAAATTTGACACGTTCCCCGAGCATCCGATCACGCGCGGCGTCAAATCGTTCTCAATCAACGACGAGTGGTATTATCACATGCGTTTTCGCGAAAATATGGATCGCGTGACACCAATACTGACGGCGATTCCCCCGGCGAACACGCTCGATCGGCCCGACGGCCCGCATAGCGGAAACCCCACTGTCAGAAAAAAGATCGGTCAGCCGCAGCATGTGGCATGGGCCATGGAACGGGAAGACGGCGGCCGTGGTTTCGGCTTTAC
>JAYTRB010000024.1:0-6772 GCA_043746425.1 Planctomycetia bacterium | reverse complement strand
AAAAATACGTCTATCCAACTCTGCAGACTGACCAGCCAGATGCCCAAGGCAAATGTGACGATCAGCACGACGGCCACCTTCGCCGACATGATGGCTTGCAACGTGTTATAGATTTTTCCCCCGAATAGCACGGGTAACACGACGAGCACGAGGCAGCCGTAGGCGATCTTCACGATGAACATACGGTCGGCGCCGACAGGCGGCCCGTCGAGCCATACCGCGCCGATTACGGTTGCCAGATGAAACGCGAGCCCCGGCACAACCGCGCCGACGCTGAGCAGTAAAAAGAAAGTCACCCAGAATTTGGGGCCGGGGCGGGTTCGCAAAAAGCCCGTGAAGATTGGCTCACCGCAATAAAGTGCGTATCGTCCGCATTCGAGATTGTAAAACACCTGCAAGAGAATGGAAACGGTGGCGAGCCACATCAATCCGCCCCCATATTTCGCCGTCACTTCGGGGCCGAACAACCATTCTCCGCCGCCAATCTGAATACCCATCATGACGATTGCCGGCCCGATCAGGCGGGTCCAGTGCCGCCATTGAAGCGGCAGCGGCTCGGGCAGATCGGCGACTCCCCAAGGGGGAAGGCAAGTGGCGGGGAGGAACGCTTCAGTCGCATCGTCGGCGGGATGAGCATTCGACTCTCTCGGCAGCTGTTCAACCATCGCCTGCTTTTCGGTTAGGAGCGTTTGGACCACGGAAGCAGAAGTTTGTAAGATAATCATATGAACGTATGATTCGCAATGAGGCCGATTCATTTCCTTGCCGAGGCATGCCTGGCCACTTAAACCATTTAATTCCCGACCATTTGCGTCATCGGTGGTCCACCGTATTTTGAACATCCAGTTCCGTTTGAACGTTATGCAAAATATCTCTTTCAGCCGCTTACTCCTGCACCGATCACGTTGTTGGATGTGTCTTAGCCTGTTCGCCGCCGCTATGATAACGACATGGGCGTGGCGAATACCGCTGGCGAAAAATCTGGCCGCCGAAGAATTGGCCAAGCCCATCGCGGCTCACGATCCGCATTGGGCGTTTCAGCCGGTAATCGAGCCCGTCCTTCCCGTCGTTCGCGACGCTGCATGGGCGAAGTCCCCCATTGACCGTTTTGTACTTTCGAAACTCGAACGCGAAGGGGTGAGGGCGGCGGGACCGGCCGACAGACGCACACTTCTGCGCCGCGCTACGTTCGACCTGACGGGGCTCCCTCCCGCTCCCTCTGAAATTGAGGAGTATCTGGCCGACGATTCCGCCGATGCTTTTGCGCATGTCGTCGATCGGCTCCTCTCGTCGCCGCATTATGGCGAGCGATGGGGCCGGCACTGGCTCGATGTCGTTCGCTATGCCGACAGTGCAGGAGAAACGGCCGACTTCCCTGCACCACACGCGTGGCGCTATCGCAATTGGGTCATTAACGCCTTCAATCGCGATAAGCCCTACGACGAATTTATTGTGGAACAGATCGCAGGCGATATCATCGCCGAGCAGCTCACGCCCGATGCTCCGACTGAACGCTTTGCCGAATTGGTGGTTGCGACCGGCTACATCAGCACCGCCCGCCGGTTTGGCTTCGACGTCGACCAGGATCATTACCTGACGATCGACGACACGATCGACATGCTCGGAAAAAGCGTGCTGGGCCTGTCGATCAGTTGCGCCCGCTGCCACGACCACAAGTACGATCCGATTCCGGCGGCCGACTATTACGCGCTGTATGGCATCTTTGAAAGTACGCGGTACCCCTTCCCGGGGTGCGAGAAGTCGAAAGCGTCGCGCGACATGGTGTACCTCATGCCCCACGCCGAATTCGAACGAGTCATTAAGCCATATCAGCAGCAGCGTGCGGAGCTAGAAGCGGCCCTGAAAAAATCGCTCGAAGCGCAGGGCCCGTTTGCGGCACAGGTGAAAGATCTTTATGCACAGCCGCGACGACTTCTCGCCGAAGGGCAGATTGACAATGCCAGCTCACAGGAAATTGCCGCAGCTGGCCAGCCCGTCGAATCGGTCGCCGTGAAGCCCGGCGAGATGATCGTGTTGACGATTCTGCCAAAAATGGGCCATGGCGCCGACAGCACAACGGTCGATTTTGAAATTGCCGAGGTGGGGGGCGCCGATCGAAAGTGGAATGTGGCGCGCGACGTCATCGCCGATTTCTTGCGCAGCAACCCTCACGCCGATTCACATGGCAACGCCGCGACGTGGTGTTTTCTCGATGTACAGAGCGGGCCCGTGTACCTCGCCGAGGCCGCCACGAACGTCGAACGTCAACCGGGGCTGAACGTGTGGAAACATGGTGACACGCCTCTTGTTCTAGTCAACTCGACCGATCAACCGGTGAAGGCCTGGTCGGCGGTCTTTGCCCCCCGCAGTTTCAACATGCATCCCGGACCGGCCGGCGGAGTCGCTCTGGCGTGGGCCTCTCCTATCAATGGAAACGTCCGAATCACTGGACGGGTCAGCGACGCCGATGGCACCGGTGGCGATGGCATCGCCTGGAAAATCGAACAATTGTCTGGCGAGCAGGCCATTCCTCTGTTGAATCTCGGAAAGCTGACGGCGGAACACACGGCGCTGCAGCGGCAACTCGACGAATTGGTGGCCGGCGCCCCTAAAATTGAATTGGCGTATGCCGTTGCAGAAGGCAAGCCGCATAACGCGCGACTTCAGCAGAGAGGCGATCCCAAAAGTCTCGGCGATGAGATTCCGCGGCGATTCCTGCAAGTGCTCGGCGGGCAAACCATCGGGCCCGACGCAGGCAGCGGACGCTTGCAGCTTGCCAGGTGGATCACTGATCCGCAGAATCCGCTGACGGCGCGAGTCTTTGTCAATCGCGTCTGGCAGCATCATTTCGGTCAGGGTCTGGTGAAGACCCCGAGCGATTTTGGCCTGCGCGGACTGCCTCCCTCGCATCTCGAATTGCTCGATTTTCTCGCCGCCAGGTTTGTCGCTGGCGGTTGGTCGATTAAACCGCTCCACCGGTTGATCATGCTTTCGCAGACCTACCAGCAACAAAGCCTCGGCGACCAGCAGGCCGCACAGATCGACCCCGATGACGTGTGGCTGTGGCGATTTCGTCGCCGACGGCTGTCGGCCGAAGAGATCCGAGATGCAATTCTGGCGACCAGCGGCGATCTTGACCCCACGTTCGGCGGCCCACATCCATTCCCCGACGAAAAGACCTGGGGCTTCACGCAGCACGCTCCGTTTTCGGCCCTTTACGACCACAACCGTCGCAGTGTTTATCTGATGACGCAGCGGATCAAGCGGCATCCGTTTCTGACGCTTTTTGACGGGGCCGACGCGAACGCCAGCACGCCCGAACGTTATACCACGACCGTCCCGACCCAGGCCCTGTTCTTTCTGAATGATCCATTCGTGTATGCCCGCTCGGCCAGTTTCGCAGCGCGATTGATGGAACTGGCTGATGACCGCGCCCGGCTGGGGCACGCGTGTGAACTGCTCTTCGGTCGACCCCCTGCGGAAGATGATTATACCGCGGCGACCCGATTTCTTGGCGACTACATTGCGATGCTGGGTGACGAGCCCGAACCCGACCGTCGTCGAATCGCTTGGGCCGCGTGGCTGCGCGTGCTGATGAGCAGCAATGAGTTCGTTTATATTGATTAGTTGAATTTCGGTTTGCAGAGCCAGGCCTGCGTTTTGAATGCGAATGATAGAGAATGAGACCGCGGGCGTTTCCGGTGAATTCGCCTGTCGGTATCGGCGTACGTTCGCGTTATTCGCGATTAGAGGGCCAGTCGAAATAGATGGCTGGCCGTGACCGGTAAGATTCAACGCGAATTGATGAGTTGAAAGAATTTGTTCACCTGACAAGCCGGCTGCTTGTCGTAACGGAATTTGTGACTATATGAATCACACGTCAAACTGTCGGTGTTCCCGGCGAGGATTCCTGCAATCGGCCGTGGCAGGTTCGTTGCTCATGCCGGGAATCGTTTCTGAGCTTCTCGCAGAGGAGGCCGCTGGTCCCGCGGGCGATCCTCTGGCGCCGCGTCCCCCCCACGAGCCAGCGAAAGCCAAGAATGTCATCTTCCTCTTTATGAGCGGCGGTGTCTCGCACGTCGATTCGTTCGACTACAAGCCCAAGCTCTTCGCCGACCACGGAAAAGAGGTCGTGCTCGACCACCCCGAAACGCGCAACCGCCCCGGTTACGAAAAGCTATTTCTAAAACGGCCACAGTGGGAATTCAAGCCGCGGGGGCAGACGGGCACAATGATCAGCGAATTGTTTCCGCATGTCGCCGAATGCGTCGACGATCTGGCGATCATTCGCTCGATGCACGCCGACCATTCAAACCACTATAACGCCACTCTGGGAATGCACACTGGCTCATTCAACATTGCCCGGCCCAGCATCGGTTCGTGGGTCAGCTATGGACTCGGAAGCCCGAATCGAAATCTACCGTCATTCGTTGTCATTGCTCCGTTCAGTCCGTATGCAGGAGGACAGGTCTGGGCCTCTGATTTTCTGCCCGGCAGTCACCAGGGAACGCTCGTCGTCCCTGGTGCTGAACCGATGCAGAACATCAAGCCTCGAATTCCCGCGTCGCGTCAGGAACGTGAATTGGCCGCTCTGGCAGAAATCAATCGCCGGCATGCCGCGCGCCGCGAAGGCGACCCAGCGCTCGCGGCCCGCATTCGTTCGTTTGAGACCGCATTTGGAATGCAGATGGCCGCGCCTGAGGCGTTCGATTTGTCTCGCGAATCGGACGAGACTCTTTCGCTGTACGGCCTCGAACGCGGGAGCACCAAGGGATTTGCCTGGCAGTGCCTCGTGGCGCGACGGCTTGTCGAACGTGGCGTGCGGTTCATCGAATTGATCGACTCGGGTTCTTCGAACAACTGGGACGCCCACGGCGACATGATTTCGCAACATGCGCCTCTGGCAAAGAACGTCGATCAGCCGATCGCGGGCTTGCTCAAAGATCTCAAGCGGCAGGGACTGCTCGATGACACGCTGGTCGTCTGGACGAGCGAATTTGGCCGCACTCCGTTCAACAACAGCGCCGACGCCAAAGGCCGTGAGCATCATCCGTGGACGTTCAGCTCCTGGCTGGCCGGTGCGGGAGTCAAGGCGGGAGTCGTACATGGTCTTACCGACGAATATGGCATTCGCGTCGCACAAGACGGTGTTCATGTCCACGATTTCCACGCCACGATTCTGCACCTGCTGGGCCTCAATCATGAACGGCTCACCTACCGCTACGCCGGCCGCGACTTTCGCCTTACTGACGTCGCTGGCGAGGTGGTTTACGAAATTCTCGCGTGAAGTCCGGTTCTGATGGCGGTGTCAGCGGCAGGATGGTTTTTCAGTTGGCCCGGGCAGCCGATCGGTAAAGTCCGTCCTGCCGGGATTGAAAATCGGGGGGTGTTTGCTAGACTCGATACATTGCGTAAAAATGGTGGCTTTAGCTCAGTTGGTTAGAGCGTCAGATTGTGGATCTGAAGGTCGCGGGTTCGAGCCCCGTAAGTCACCCCTGTCGTAAAGTCGGCCAAGGAAACTCAAAAGCCATGCACTCTGGTTGCTTAACAGCAACCAGAGTGCATGGCTTTTGAAGTGCGCTTGCGCGTTTCACGCCTTGTAAAACGGCGTCGGGTTGACAGACATCAGCACGGCGATGACTGGCGCAGTTTCAGGATCGCGGTTCAGCTCTGCCAAAAGGCCCCGATCGGCGAGCGCTGGTGCGAGCCAATTCCACGGACTGAAACGTTGCTGTTCGAGAGACGTCGAGCGGTTTTCGACGCGGTTTTGCGGCCCATCATGGCAGGCGACGCATGAAAGAGCCAGCGCCCGGATCTCGCCGGTGGTCCTCTCCCAGCCTTCGCGCGAAGCCCCGCCGCGCTGGCACTCGTCTCCAGGCGATGCGGTCGGAGCTCGCCGTTCAAACAGCAAGGTGGCAAGCAACAGCCCGGCGGCGAAGACGGCCGCATAGCCGAGAATCTTGCCGGCCCCGCGCCGCAGTCGGTCGCGCGGCGTCCCTGTTTGCATCGTCAGTTCGGTGGCTATCTGCTGCGCGATTCTGACGGCCTCGATGGTGACGAACGGTTGGCCGCTTCGTAGGCTGGCGCTTGTCATTTCGTCGATGGGAAAAGACAGATCGCTTTCCGAGCGGCCCAAGGAATTCGGCCCGAGAAGGTCGAGTGCCGGCGCGAGTGTTTCCTGCATATGTCGGCAGCGCGGACAATGGTCGAAATGCCGCGCCAGAGCGGTGCTTTGGCATCCTTCGGCGTCAGTCATCAATTCAAAAGCGAGATCGCAATTCATGGCAATTCTCCATCAAAATCCTGCACTTGTTCTGCCAATGTCGTCAACCCCTGTTTGACGCGCTGCTTTGCCGCGCTGAGACTTGAGCCCATCGCCAGTGCGATTTCTGCGAATTGCAAACCGCCGAAGAATCGAAGTCTCAAGGCGTCGGCCTGGCGTTCGGGAATTCGGGTGAGCAGGCGGTGGACCTGTTGGCAGCGTTCGGTCTGCAGGATCTGTGCCAGGGTGGTGTCGCCGGTGACAGGCTCGTGATATTCAGAAAATTCGCTCGGCGACCCGGAGGGTATTGAATTCTCGGTGGGCCGTGCCGCGCGGCGCTGCCACTGCCGACGACAGAGATTCAACATGATCGTCCACACCCAGGTGCTGAACGAGAAGCGGGGGTTGTAAGTCGCACGCGCTGTAAAGGCCGCCATGAACGTTTCTTGCACGACATCCTCGGCCCAGGCCGGGTCGCCGAGCTTGCTCCGGGCCACATTGAGCAGCGAA
>JAYTRB010000023.1:0-5031 GCA_043746425.1 Planctomycetia bacterium | reverse complement strand
CCCGTCTCCCGCGTCCCGAGCACTGCTCGTAGTACGACCCGCACTTCGGGGCCGGCCCTGGCCCCGGCGCTGGTTCAGGTTCCGGTCTTGGATGAAGTTGCCGATGTGCCCAGCCCGCCACTGCGCCGCGAACGATTTCGGTCTGAGGAAGAAGAACGCCTGGCGCGGTTAAAGATGCTGTCGACGCGCGGGTGATCGCGCAGCGGGCTGAAAAGCGACATCACGCTGCTTCTCACTATCCTCCGAACTGCCTTCCGGTAAAATCCACGATGCCGGTCAGCCGGCGCAACAGTTTGAAGAGCCAGCAGCTCGTCGTCGAGCGCGGGAAACTTGCGACACGAGAATTAACAACGGGCCGATGAAAGGGACGCACCATGACCAGCCGCGCGAAGACAGAATATCGTTACGAAAAACTGACCTGGCCTGAAATCAACGACGCGATCGAACTGGGAAAGGTGTGCATTCTGCCTTGCGGCGCCGTCGAGCAGCACGGCCATCATTTGCCGCTCGATGTCGATCTCGTCTGTCCGGGAGGGATTGCCCGAGGCGCGGGGCAGGAGCTGGCCGACAAGATTCTCGTGCTTCCCACGATCTGTTACGGCTATACGGGGCATGTCATGGATTTCCCCGGGACGATCAACAGCAACTACACGACGTTCATTGAGCATGTCCTCGACGTCACCCGGTCGCTGGCATACCACGGGTTCAAGAAGATCATTCTTTTCAATGGTCATGGCTCGAATATGCCCAACCTCGATCTGGTCGCCCGCCGCACGAACCTCGAGACCGATGCCGAATGTCTGGTGATCGCGTGGTGGAACCTGTTGACGGTGGATAAGAACTTCCTGCCGAGTTGGCGTGAAAGCAAGTTCCCCGGCGGCTGTGCGCATGCCTGCGAACTCGAAACATCACTCTATCTATATCTGGATGAAGAGAATGTTCGCAAAGACAAGATCAAGAGCGGCAAGATCTCTTTCAACGAAGATGCGAGCCCTTTCAACTGGGTCGACCTGTTCGGCGCCGGGCCGGCGACGGTCGTCTCGTGGACCAGCAGCTATTCCGAGACAGGAGTTCTGGGAGAAGCCGAACTGGCAACCAGAGAGAAAGGAGAGCGGGTCTATGACGAGGCCGTGAAGCAATTGTGCAGTTTCGTGAATTACTTTCATCCGCGCCCACCCGATGTGCGCCGCGAACTGCATCGCCGGCCGCCGACGATTCCCCTTCCGTGGAAGCAGCGCTCGCGGGGCGAAACGCCCAAAACTGCAGGCGAAGATGAGCCGGTTTGAGACGCTACCGGCGATGAGGCCCGGCGGCACAAACGGCATTGCCGGTCAATTCCCATACATTTCAACTGCGTCGGTCATTTCATCCGGCGAAAATTTTGTTTGCCCGGCGATCGTAAGGTATAGGGACAGTAGTGTCGTGATCCGACAGTATCGTTGCCCCTCCTCCGGATTCTCCTATGGGCGATTTCAATTTCAATTCTCAACCAACGCTACTCCGCGAGTTCGCTTCAGAATCTGAAACGACGTCGCTTAGCCTGGTGCTCGACCGCACGACCGACGAATTGCTTCGGAGTCTGGAGATTCCGGAATACAAAGCCGATGCCGATGGTTTGCCGGAATTCGTCGATCGGCTCAGCCTAAGGCGGGCCCGGCTCTCTGCGATTCGTGTGCGACTGAAAGAACGCCGTGCCGCACTGAAGCGCGATCGCCACCGCTTGCAAGCCGAACGATCGCAATTTGAGGCTGAACGGCTGCAATTGGCACATGACCGCGAGACAGTCATCGCGATACAGGCACGATTGCGTCCGCAGTCAGAAATGAGCCCCGATCAGGCCGATTCAGCGGCGCCCGACCGATCGATTGACGACGAGCGGATGAAGCAGTTGTTTCGAAAGCCCGAACGTGTGCATTCTGATTCGGCCCTGGCGGCTCCGGTACCCGATGCGAATGTGGTTCGCGATGGGGCGATCAAGGCGCCCGACGATGAGGCACAGAGCGCCGATTCGGTGGACGACTACATGGAGAAACTTCTCGGTCGAATGCGTGAAAGTCGGCCGGGGTACGCCACTACGGGTGAAACGAAACGCGAGCTTGCGGCCAGTGATGGCAAGCCCCGAGCATTACGCGGCGACACATCAGCCGGCGCGGCGGGCAATGCTTCGGAATCGACACAGCAACGCGATACGGTGAATGTTCGTCAGCGCCCTAATACTGACGAAATTCGCGCCGCGGTCGGTTCGCTCCGCAAGATCGCCAATGTCTCGGCCCGCACAGCGGTCGCGAACTTCACCACTCGCAAACTGCGCCAATCGGTGGCCGTGACGTTTCCGCTGTCGTTTATTTCGTTCTTGCTCGCGGGACTGATGTTTTTCCTGGGTGGAATTGAACCGCGTTTCTATGCGCAAGCTTTCGGAACCGTAATGCTCGGTGTCATCGTTCTGATCGAGGTGATGCATTCGTTGTGGAAGATGAGAAATGTCGATTTGACGCATCTCGAGCCGGGGGAGCAAGCCGACCTCGAAATCGCTCAAGCGTCAAACTCGACGAAGGCTGATTAAGCGGCTGCCAGGACCCGCCGCTCGCGCCATATCTGGAAATTCCCACCGGCAAACCGCCTGCCGGGAGGTTTCGACTCAGAATTCTCGCGCTCCGGGCGACCGACTCGTCGATGGTCAAAAGCAGGCCAGCGGTTGCGTCGCCCAAGGTTGAGCCGCTGAGTCTCGGCGAATTCTTCTGCGTGTCCCGCCAGGGAAGCTGCGGAAGTTTTAGGGCCGGAATGACATTACATTTTCGAAAGTCATTGCCGCGGCGCCCATGACACCTGTACAATTCTGTAGTGGGCTGCATTCTCTACAGGAAAGGGGATCATCATGTATTCCTGGGGGCGGTTCGTAGGAGCGGCGGTCACGGCCATGATGCTCATCAGCTGGCCGGGCGTGCCAAGTGCGATGGGGCATGGCGGAGGTGGGGGCGGCGGCGGCGGTCATGGTGGCGGCGGCGGGGGTCACGGCGGTGGTGGCTTTGGCGGCGGCGGTCACATGGGAGGCGGCGGGTTCGGTGGCGGCCACATGGGCGGAGGGGGCTTTGGCGGTGGCCACATGGGTGGCGGCGGGTTTGGTGGCGGCCATATGGGGGGCAGCTATGGCGGCGGTCACATGGGTGGCAGCTATGGCGGTGGCAGCTACGGCGGAGGCCATATTGGGGGCGGCACCTATGGAGGCTCGCCCAGCATCGGTGGCGGACATATCGGCAGCATGCCTGCGGGCGGGATGCACAATGGGGGCGTCCCGTCGACTGGCCACAGCTTGGGGAACAGTTCGGTCCATTCACCCAGCTTCTCGCATGGTCATGCGTTCTCGCCAACTGCGGGCGGAACGCGAACGGCTTCCAGTACGTCGCACTTCCTGGGAACCCACGGCATCAGCAATGCCGCAACAGCCCGGCACGGCGCTGGCACACTCGGCACGGCGGGCGGTCTCGGCACAGCAGGGGGCGCAAATCGCGGCGCCACCGGATCATCGACCGCACTGGGTGGACACCAAGCCAGCAGCCTGCTCAATCACCAGCAGGTCAGCCACACCGGTACAAACACGGCTGCGAACGGTGGCCAGTTCCTGAGTCATCATGCCACCGCAAACCACGTTGCCGGCGCCCAGCAAACCGGATTGCATTCTGCCAGCACTAACATGACGGCGCTCGGCAATCAACAACACGTCGGCAATTTCAACCGCGCGACCAACAACGGCGTCCAAAATGGTGGGAACTGGAACAATCATCAGGGGGCGGGCTGGCGTCACAATCACAATTATTTCTACGGCTCTGGTTTTGGATGGGGTGGATACGGTTGGGGTGGCTATGGATTGGGTGGATACGGCTGGGGTGGATACGGGCTGGGCGGTTATGGATTGGGCGGTTACGGGCTGGGCGGTTACGGGTTGGGTGGCTACGGCTGGGGTGGATTCTACAGTCCGTTCTATTACGGATTTTCGGGCTTTGGTTATCCTGGCTTCGGCTATGGATACTACGGCTGGCCCTCAATGCTGACTTACGGCCTTCTGGGTCTGGGCTATGGCGGATATGGCTCGGGCTATGGTGGGTATTACGGGGGCGGGTATGGCTATGACCCGTACTGCACCTATGGAGGGTACTACGGAAACAGTGGGGTGACAGGTTATTATTATCCGCAAGTCGTCATCGCGGCCGCCGATCCGCAACAGGATGCGTTGGCGGCCAATCAGGCGCCGGCTGCGAAACCGGGGGCGAATGACAAGGATCCCGACAACGCCAAAGTTTTTGCCGAAAAAGGCGAGACCGATTTTAAAGCCCGCGACTACAAATCTGCTATCTACTCTTGGAAGCACGCCCTGGTCGATGACCCGACTAACGGCGTCCTGATGATGATGCTGTCACAGGGGTTTTTCGCGACCGGTAAATTCGACGAAGCCGCGGGGGCCATTCAGCAGGGAATGCAGTTGCTTCCTAAAGAAGAGTGGGGAGTCGTGGTCAAGAACTACAAGGAACTGTACGGCAACATCCAGGACTTTACTGACCAGTTGCGGGTCCTTGAAAGGGCAGTCAAAGAAAAACCGAACAGCCCCGCGCTGCGATTTCTTGCAGGTTACCAATACGCTTACCTGGGATACCCGAAGGAAGCCATTGACCAGCTCGACAAGGGGCTGAAGTTTGCCCCCCGCGACGAGATGGCCAAGAAGCTTCGGGCCGAAATGGCGGCCAAATTGCCCAAGCCGATCGAACCCCCAGCCCCGGCCGTAAAGATCGAGGACAACGGCAAAGTCGATGGTAATGGCAAGATCGATCGCAATAAGGAACAAGAGCAATAGCGCGCTCGTTCAGCGGAGAGCGGCGAGGCTGCCCCCTCACCGCTCTCCCGTTTGATTGCTAGAACGGCCACGCGTGATTGCTAGAACGGCCACGCGCTGCCCAGCGCGTCGCGCTGCATTGAGACGATGCGGGCAATGCCTGCACGGGCCTGCGCCAATTGAGCGTCGAGCTGCGCCTGTGTGAA
>JAYTRB010000022.1:0-7799 GCA_043746425.1 Planctomycetia bacterium | reverse complement strand
GGAGGGGTCGAAGCCCAGCCCCGCAGTCCGAAGAGCATGGGAGGCATGCCAAAGGGTTACGGCGACGCCCCTCCGATGCCAGGTGGTAGTGGCGTTCCGGGAATGGGCCCTTCGAGCGGATCGCCCGGCGCAATCCCAGGAATGGGCCCCGGCGGCGGGATGATGATGCCCGGAATGGGAAAGGGAATCATTAAGAAGGGGGCGAAGAAACGCGATCTGTCGGGCAGCAGCGATGCGGTCGACAACGAGAAACTTCCTCCGGGCTACCGCGTTCCGCAAGAACCTCCCGAGGCACTGACGACGAATGAAGAATGGATCGTCGAGCTGGCCCCCGACATTTCGGACCCCAAGAAGAAGGCCCGCGAAGAGTCTCGGATGGTCCAGAAGTACAGGACCATCATTTCGGATGGTGAATTCACCAAAGATGAGGACAAAGAAATCGTTCGCAAAGTCCTCACCTGGAAATTATCGAACCTGACACGCAAAGAGCACGAGTTCCGCGACCGGGCGCATCTTCTTCGCGATGAACTCTTACGTGAAATTAAGAATAATCCTTCGGGCAAGGGCAAGCCTCGCACCGTGCGAAAGTTCATGCTCGAAACCATTACTGCCGAAACGCCGCGACTGTTTGATTATCACATCATTGCGCGGCTGCAAGCTGCCATAATTCTGGCTGAGCTTTCCGATCCGGCCTACAATGAAGAGGAAGCGCAACCCCCCAGCCCGGCCAAACCATGTCTTCTGGCTCTTGACCCATTGACGAAAATGGTGAGAGACACGAAGCAGCTCACGGCGGTGAGAATCTGGGGCGTTAATGGGCTCGTGCGATTGGGGCTGGTGCCGCAGGTCAAGCAGCAGCTTAAGAGCCAGATCGTTGAAACGCTGGTAGAACTTTTGAACAAGAGCAGCAAAGAGCACGAATGGTATCAATGGCGCCTCGTCGAGGGACTGGGGCGGCTGAACGTCATTCAAGGCCCAGACAAACGCCCCATCGTTCCGCAAGCCCTGGCGCAGGTGCTGGCCGATCCTGACCGCTCATGGCTTGTGCGATCGGAGGCAGCGCAATCGCTCGGCAGGCTTCCTCTGACGCAAGATCTCGATGTCGGGCTTTTGGCGTTTCTAACCGCCCAGTTGACCGAGCAGATGACAGAAATCTACAACAAGCAACCGCAGTCGGTGAAGTGGAAGATCTGTTATGTCAAGCTTTACGGGGCCTTCAAGCCGATCGATGACGAAGACGGAAAGCAGACCAAACGCGGGTTGCTGACGCAGGTCGAAAAAGGGACGCTGGCAAGCCATAAGAAGATGGTCGCAGAGGCCTTCGACCTGGTCCTGCCCCTCGTCGCCAAGGTCGCCACGAAACCCGATTCCCTGGAAACGGCTCCCGAGGGAATGGAAGAACCCCTGTCCAGCCTCAAGAAGTGGCTGGAATCGAATACTCCTAAGAATTTCAAGATTCATCCTGACGAAGATCCGATTGCCAAGAAACAGTCGAACACCGGCGATCGCGGTCCGCTCGAGATTCCTCAGGCTTCCAGCGGCGGCATTCGCTGACGGCAGAGCCATTGCGGCCGCTGCGCTCGTCGCCAGACCTGCTCGACATTTGGCCACCCGCAGCATGAACCCGAATCGCGTTCACCCATAACCTGTCGCCGCACTAGCAGTCGCAAAAGAGAGGCTTATTCATGCGTTCAAGTTTCGTCAGCGCAGTGACATTGGCAGCCGCATGGCTGGCTTTGGCGGTTGCTCCCGCGTCGGCCCAGATGCTGATCTGGAGTCTTCCGAAAGAAGACGGTGTCTGGATCAGGTTTGAGGGCGCGTACAAGCAGACACGGGCGCGACCGAATTCAAACGCAGGCGACGAGATTCTTGAATGGCGCAGCGAACTGACGATCAGTGCCGTGGGAAGCGAATCAGCCGAAGTCGAGATCACCGATAAAGACGCGAATGTCAGCCGGAAGGAAGTTCCCTGCCGTTGGGTCGAGTTCAAGACAATTACAAAACCAAACGGCCTCGAAGCCAAACCCGGGCCGGGGGACACGTTCGTTTACAAAGTGCTCATTCCGGCAGACCGGGTAATCGGCAAGACAGTCGATGATCAGAATATTCCCGTAACATTTCTGCCGATTATCAAGGGATATCGCAAAATCGGCCAGCGCGCCGTCGAGCCGGTCACCGAGAAGGCTCTGGCGATTTATCCGACCATTGCCCTGGTGACGTATTATTCCAACCTGAAGCCCGAGGGAGACGAAACCGAACAATTACAGATCGGCGGAGCCGACGTGACGGCGAAGGAATTCAAGGGAAGCCGGGTTCTGCAGAAGACGACAAGCCGCTCAACGAATGTCGCGTCGCTCTGGTTGAGCGATCAGGTTCCGTTCGGGTTGGCCCGTTATCGGGTATCGGTAACACTCGATCAAAAGGAAATCGCCGCCACTGTCGATGAATTCAAACGGGCGACTCTGATTGAAGTTGATATGGCAGTCGTCGCTACGGGCAATGACGCGCGGAGCGAGCTGGGTGACGCGCAATAGTCACTTTTTCTTGAGTTCCCGCAGTTCGCGCTTGCTGCGCCGCTCGCGCCACGGGCTGTCGAGTTTTTGCAAGTGCTCGTTGAAGAACCCCAGCATGTTCTCTTCAATCAGCAAGCGCTGACCGAGAAGATCAATTCCGGTGAGTTTCGCGTTGTATTCCTTGAAATACATCCGCTTTTTGGTCTGCACACCGCGCTGCAAAACCATGTCGAATATCTTTTCGGATTGGGCCTTGTCTTTGAGGTCACTGCCGCAACAGATCAAAAACGCGATGTTCTTTTCTGGATCCTGCAGCACGGGAATTGTCGCGGCCATCGTCAGCCCGTGAAATTTATTCTCCGGTGAAATGAGCACCAGCGCCCGCACGTCCTGGCCCTTGGGAGTTCGAAAGTCGGGTTGCGCATCTTCGTAGGGAAGCTTGTCCCAATCGAGTACGGCGAAATAGGTTGCCACGCTGGCCCCCATTTCCGGCCCCACGATTCCCATCTTGTTCATATTGAGGTTACCCTTGACGTGTTCCTCCTTGATGAAGTCTTTGACGGCTTCCATGTCGAACGCGAACATCGCCTTATAGTCGCCCGGTTGCAAGTCGAGGCCGGCCGCCTTTTTTCCCTTATTCTTTTTGCCGGTTCCCTGGTTGGCATTCGCTACCCCGGCGGCCCCACCCACCTTGCTTTCGCCATGAAATCTCAAGTCGACCGTAATAACGGCATACCCGGCTTTTTGGAGCACCTCGGCAAACCCTCCCTCACTTTGCCACACAAACCGATTACCATCTTTCATGTGCAACAGCACGACTACCGGCGACTCCTTGTCGGCCGGCGACCGAAAGTAGGTAATGTGCAGATTGGTGAAGCCATCGTCACAGCGCAGAGTTTTATTTTCAGGCTTGGTCAAATCGGTTGATTTGTCGCTCGGGGCGGCACAACCGGGCGACGGCACAAGCCCTGCGGCGGCCGCCAGCATTGCCAACATTGCCAATAAACCGACTCGGGCCATCGTGCTCCAGCGCGCGCGTTGCATACAGTTCTCCGGAAAGCCAATTTTTCCTCGCTGCCGAATTTACAGGGACGGAATTCCCCATTTCCGTCTCTATTCTATAGAGACGGCCCCACTACGGAAAGTGAGATTTATTCTAAGCAGACGCGATGGCAAGGGCCACCTCAGCACGCTCGATAGGAACCCCTCTGCCGATTTGCTATCTTGAAAATATGGCAAATTCGTCCGATTTCGCTGGTTTGATCGGCATCGATCTAGGGACTACCTATTCGTGTGTCGCCCGGCTTTCTCGAGACGGAGTGCCGCAAACCATTCCCAATCGCGAGGGGGACCTCATTACCCCCAGCGTGCTGGTTGTCGAAGACAACCTGATTATTGTGGGGCGCGAGGCAAAGCGCAGCGAGTGCGTCTATCCCGATCGCACTGCTGTCTGCATCAAACGCGACATGGGGGTCGCCCGCTATTCTCGATCGCTCGGCGGGCACTCTTTCCGCCCCGAGGTTCTCTCGGCGATGATTCTCAAACGGATTAAAACCGACGTCGAAATGCGATTCGGCCA
Organism: Planctomycetia bacterium; assembly: GCA_043746425.1. GTDB lineage: Bacteria > Planctomycetota > Planctomycetia > Planctomycetales > Planctomycetaceae > JACQFH01. Next base: position 3,707 of record JAYTRB010000022.1, on the reverse strand, counting down.
TGTCGAGCAGGCCGTCATCACCGTTCCTGCATATTTCGACGACACCCGCCGTAAGGCAACCCAGGACGCCGGTCGCATCGCCGGATTGAAGGTGCTCGACCTCATCAACGAGCCGACGGCGGCGGCCCTCGCGTATGCGTTTGAATCGCACCGCCATCGCGAAGTGCCGCCCGGCACATTTCACGGCATGCTGGCCCAGCAAGAGACGACCGTTCTGGTTTACGATCTTGGCGGAGGGACGTTCGACGTCTCGATTGTGCGTCTTTCTCCTGACCGGTTTGAAACGATCGCCACCGATGGCGACGTGCGACTGGGAGGACGTGACTGGGACGAGCGGGTGGTCGATTTTCTCGCCGAAGCGTTCCGGCAGCGATTTCATTCCGACCCGCGCGAGGATCCGCAGTCGCTGGCATTTCTGTATCAGGAGGCCGAGCAGGCTAAACACGCTTTGTCGGCCCGCCGTTCGACGCGAGTTCTGATTTCACACGCCACCCAGAGATGCTCGATCGAGGTGACGCGCGACATGTTCGATCGCCTGACGAGCGATTTACTGACGCGGACCCAGGCGACGACCGAACTGGTCGTCGAGAGAGCCGGCCTGTCTTGGCCGCAGATCGACCGCGTGCTGCTGGTGGGAGGAATGACCCGCGTGCCGCACGTTCGCGAAATGCTCAAACGCGTAACTAATCGCGAACTTGATGCGAGTCTGTCGCCCGATGAAGTGGTCGCACACGGTGCGGCACTTCACGGCGGAATGCTGCTTTCGCGCTCGTCTCGGGACGACGAATCAGATTCGAGTAACACCACGCATCGTTTTTCGAAAAATTGGGCGGTCGCATTGGCAATCGACGTCAATTCCCACAGTCTGGGAATTGCCGTGCGTACTTCCGAAGGTTATGCCAATAGCATTCTGATTCCTAAGAACACTCGCCTTCCTGCAGAATGCAGCCGCATTTATTTTACCAGCAGCCCGAATCAGCGGCAGGTGCGACTGCGGGTCTTGGAGGGAGAAGCCCATGAGGCCGATGCCTGCGCGCAGATTGGCGAGTTTGTACTGGCCGACCTCCCCCCCAATCTGCCAGAACGATCGCCGATCGAGGTGGTCTGCCGATATTCGGGCGACGGACGAATTTCCGTTCAGGGAAGGGACATGACCAGTGGTCGACTGGCTCAGACCGCGCTCATTCCCCAGGGTCGGCTGCAAGATGATGAGCTACTCGCCGAATCCCGAAAAGTAGAGGCGTTGCAGATTGTCTAACAGCTCACTTACAGATGGAAACGTGCCATCACAGAACGCTGCCAGCAAGCCTGAAGGTGCCGCAATCCGGAATTGTCGTGTTCGTTAATTCATCGCCGATTTGCAGTCCCAAGCCCTGGGTTGAGCAATGCCCCTGAAGTCTGGCGCCCATCGAACGCCGGACTGGATCTCTGCGGGAATCAATTCGATGGGAAATCGCACTCCCCCTGCTCTGCCGCTTCGTCATTGATAAAAGTTGATTTCACAGGGGCAGGCTTCTTGTCATCGTCGCGCAACTCCTGCATTGTCGCGTGAACGCCCCTTTAAAATGCCGCAAGCGGACTCTCAGGATCACGACGTCGACGACCGATTCCCGACCGCAGAGTGCGCGGCCCAACGACGATCAACAAAGTGCCAATTGATTTCGTGAACAGCGCCAATCGTTACGCGACGATCGTTGCCGATAAGTGAATTCTGTCGGGCGCTCTGGGCCTGAAGACTCACTTTAATCGCACATTCGGCGGCGACACGATGCCACTCGTCCTCAGTGCGAATGGCCGGGGGGGGCGAGCACGGGCTGACCGTACTTCACCACGGCGAGTCTCGCCAGGCAAAGAGAACCCGCAGCTCTTTACGCGAAGGCGCACGCTTGGGGAAGTCGCTGCATAAGCGCCGTCAACACTTCGTGGTCGCCAGGGAGTTCAGAGTGCAGAAATGCGCGCAGTGGAATCGGAATCTCATCCATCCGATACGCGGTGCCGGTACGGTGGACGCCATAGATTGCCGTCGTGAACTGCACATTCGCTGGCACGATCGAAGCCACCCTCGGATAATCAAGAACGATCGTGGGGATGTTCCGCAGATGGGCCAATGCTCGTTCAGAGAATTGCCCGAGAGTTTCGCTTCCTACGACGAGGCAGGCATCGACTTCCTGACGTTCGAGAACTCCCTGGGCCGAAAACTCTTCGGGATTGAATCGCGGATAGCCTCGGCCGAAGTTGACACTGAAGGGATACCCGGTCTGCCAGCAAAGCACGCTGTCGGCCCCCGTCACGTCGCCGTAAAGTCGCATTCGTCGCGCGTAAAACCGGGTGTACTGGTTGAGGTCACGCACGAGCAGCAGCAGCGCCTCGACCGCGTGATGTCCCAGCGGCTGCCGGCTCAGGCCCAAACCGAAAAACACAACTCCCGATTGACACTCTTTCATGCGTCGCGCCAGGTCAGTAAGAACGTCGAGCGGGGCGCCTGTGCTGGCGACAGCAGGCAAACATTCGCCCCGAATCAAGCTTCGCAGTGCCCACAGGGCATCGAAATCGCGGTCGGATTCAACCTGCACAAAATGATCGGCCATTTCACTGCTGGCGGTGCGGCGATTGTCTACGACAATCACTGTCCGATCGCGGCGCCCTTCCGCCAGGAACTCACCCGGTGGATCGACTGAATAGCGCTCGAAATGGCGGGGATGACTGACCACCGGGTCGCATCCCCAGAAGACCACCAGGTCAGACCGATTGCGAATTTCACCCAAAGACGAAGTTGATTCTCCGGCTTGCTGAAAGGCCATGATTGATGGGGCATGGCACAGCGACGCGGTGGTGTCGATTGTCGCTCCCAGTCGATCGGCCAGTGCCACCGCTGCCCGCTGTCCATCTGTGCTGCTGCGTGACAGTCCGTAGATCAATGGTGCTTGAGCGCGAGTCAGAATCGCTGCCGCGCGGTCGAGGCCCATGTCGAGCAGCGCGGCGTGTCCCTCGATCATGGCTGGCGGCGGGCAACAGGAATCTTGCTCAAGGAACCACGACTCGGCCAGGTTGCAGGCGCGCTTCGCCTCAACAACCCGGCCCCCATCGACAGAAATACGCAGATCATCGCATACGCAGCCGCATTGCGTACATGCGACATTTTCGAACGATTGCAACTAAGTGGCTCCCTGTTTCGCGGCCAGGTTTCGATGCCGGCTGCCGGGCTGAAACCTTTCTCAAGTCTTTAGCGATACTAATGGAAAAGCCGAATGCCGCTCGGCCAGTTCTGGCTCGGGAATGAGTTCCACCTCCACCGATTTGAAGGCTGGCGTCTTCGACAAAGGATCAACGTCGGTCGGCACGATCACATTTGCTTCCGGGAAATACATCAGCGCGTTTCCGGAGCGGATATCATAGGGGCGCACCAGTTGTCGTCGGAGTTCACCGACGGCGCTGCGAACAGTGACACGCTGGTTTTCGCGCAGGCCGAGGCGGCGGATGTCGTCGCGGCTGATGAGAACCACGTCCCGCCGCTCCTGACCCCGATAAATGTCTTCTTCTTCGTAAACCACCGTATTGAACTGCCCCTCTGAGCGGACGGTCATCAACCGCAGGCGGCGGCTGCTTTCGTCTGCCGGCGCAGGCAGTGAAACCGAATTGAATTTCGCCTTGCCCGAGTCTGTGGGAAAGGTAAGACCCTCCAGCCGGCGGCCGGCAATGTAGAACTC
>JAYTRB010000021.1:0-1910 GCA_043746425.1 Planctomycetia bacterium | reverse complement strand
GAATTTCAAAGCTGGTGGAAGCAAGAGACTGAGTCGCGCGTGCCGGCCACTTCGGGAACGCGAACTGCGGCCGTCGCACAGGCGGTGCAAATCGTTCGCGACGAGCGCGGCATTCCGCACGTCTTCGCAGATGGTGACGAAGACCTTTTCTTCGGGTTCGGCTATGCCGCGGCGCAAGACCGCCTGTTTCAACTCGACTATTTGCGTCGGCGAGCGCTGGGCCGGCTTTCGGAAGTGCTGGGTTCCGAAGGACTCGAACTCGATCTGGTGGCCCGCACTGTCGGCCTGCACCTCATCGCCGAACAGGAATGGCGTTCGGTTCCCGAAGAAACGCGCCGCTTCCTGACGGCGTATTCAAACGGAATCAACGCGTTCATTCGGGACAGTGACGAGAAGTTGCCCATCGAGTTCGACCTGCTCGGCTATCGCCCTGAGGCGTGGCGTCCCCTCGACTGTGTGGCGATCATCGGCGAATTCCGCTGGTATCTCACCGGGCGGTTTCCGGTAATCGTGATTCCCGAACTCGCCAAGCAGACTTTAGGCGCCGGCCCCTTGTACGACGCATTTTTGCAGGCTGAGGCAGATTCTGAAGCCATTCTTCCGCCAGGTTCGTACCCCGCGAAACAATCGGGCACGCAGCCTATAGGGGTCTCGATCAACGACCCGTTTGAAGGGCACGGAAGCAACAATTGGGTTGTGTCGGGGGCAAAGGCGGTGGGGGGAAAGCCCCTGATCGCCAGCGATCCGCACATTGCATTTGCAGCCGTTTCCTGCTGGCACGAGGTGCACTTGTGCGGTGGATCGTTCAACGTCGCCGGAATGGCCTACGCCGGGATGCCGGCAATTTTGATCGGCAAGAATGAGTCTGTCGCGTGGGGAATTACGAATAATATCTGCTCGCTCCGCGACCTGTATCACGAACGAACTGACCCGACACACCCCGGTTGCTTTCTGTTCGACCGAACGTGGGAGCCGTGGCGCGAGCGGGTGGAGGTGATCGAAATCAAGGGGCAGGCGCCGATTACCAAAACAATTCGCCTGTCGCGCAACGGCCCCATTGTCGATGAAATTCTGCCGGCGCCAGCCCAGGCGACGGGCCCGGTCGCGCTTCGCTGGCTGGGAGCGTCGTATTGCGGTTGGCTGCCAGCGCTGCTCGACATGAACCGCGCAAAAACGGCCGATGGCCTGCGCCGCGCCACAGAGCCGTGGCTCGTGCCCACTTTCTGTGTCGTGTTTGCCGACGCCGCCGGAACGATCGGCTATCAATGCACCGGACGAATTCCCATACGCAACGTCTGCGAGCGAGGCTATCGGCCCGGTTGGGAACCGGCGCATCAGTGGGCCGGATTGATTCCTTTTGACGGCATGCCGCGCCTGGTCGATCCGCCGCGCGGCTGGATTGCGACCGCTAACAACCGCGTCGCAGCCGATGATTTCGCGTATCCGCTTTCGGGCACCTGGAGCAGCGGCTATCGCGCGCTGCGGATCAGGCAAATGCTCGAAGGCAAGCCGAAATTCCGTCGCGACGATTTCGCCCGCATGCAGCAAGACACCCTTTCGCTGCGCGCGGTCGATTGCGTCGGGCGATTGCTGGCGGTGCTCGAACAGACACGCGACTCGGCTGTTACCGCTGAAGCCGCGCTGCAGATTCGGCAGGCGAGTGAACATCTCGCGGTGTGGGACTGCCGGATGGAACCCGATCGCGTCGCGGCGTCACTTTTTGACGTGTTCTTTATCAAATGGTGCGAGTGCGTTGCCGCACAGCGATTTACAAGAGAAACCGCAGCCCTCGCCGCCGGAGCGATTGGCGGTCTGGCCGCCGAATTGCTCGAACACAATCGGGCCGGCTGGTTTGCCAACGATGGGGTACGCACCGCGACCATTTTCGAGGCCTTTCTCGGCACGCTCGA
>JAYTRB010000020.1:0-3388 GCA_043746425.1 Planctomycetia bacterium | reverse complement strand
GCTTGACAGCGGTGTCGAGCGCTCGGGCCTCGAAAAAAGGCTGCGTGCCATTGTCGTTTGTTGAGGATCGGCATCTGCCGGACTGGACCGGCCGCCCGTTGCCGGAAGACAAACGGGGCGCGATTGCGTCTGATCTGGCGCCGATCCTGGAACGGCTGCACATCGGCGGCGAAGGGGGATGGAGGCAGCGAATGGGGCAGTTCAGCCGGCGGGAATTGGCGCGCTGCATCTCGGGATTGCTCTCGAATCCCGGCCGTGATAATTCACCTTCCGAAATGGCTCGCCCCACGCCATGATTTGTTTCGAACTGGCGGGCGGGTTCGCTGTTTCGCTGGGCCGGAATCAGACGTGATTCGGTGCGGATGATATCACCAACGGAATCAAGGAAGGGAATTGCAATGCGCCTGCTTTTTATCGCCTCCCTACTTGCGGCCGTTTTCCCAGACATCGCCGGCGCCGGCGAACTCTATTTGCGTCTCGATGTGGTTGGCTTCCAGAACGCTTCGGCCGACATCACAAAACCCGAACCGAGGCTGCTGAATTCTCTGGAGATGATGATTCGACCCGGCGTCGCTTTTCACAGCCGGGCACGCGCTGGCAACACGGTACTGACGGTTGGCGGCATTTGTCGGCCGACCGACAAGCCCGATGAATTCATAGTCGATTTTCATGCTGTCAACCGCGTTGGGACGGGAATCGTCGTTCCCACAGAAACCGGTCCGGGAAAGGAAATCGTCGAAAAAACATCTTCCCGCGCAACGATCCGAGTGAAACTTCGCCAGGAGTTGATCGTTGGTGGCTTTCAAACGAAGTCGCGAGACAAAACAAACCACGAAATGCATTCTTCATTAATAATGAAACTGTCGATCGTCGAACGGGACATCGACCACGACGACGAATCATAGTCCACGGCAGCGTCAACCGCTGCCGTTCCACACCCTCGATGATTTTCGCGTGGGCGGGAATTAACCAAGAAACGGCCAGGAAGCGCGCCGATACCTTTCAAACCTGACGTACTTTCAAACCAAATGTAATACAGCTCTTGCAAAGAAGTGATGCGCGACGCAAAAGGCCGAGGTCGGCGACTGAATATTCAGCAACCCTGGCACATCACCGAGAGCGGCGCTCACTGCGAAGAAATCGTCGCCATCGGCGTGTTGAGTCACCGATCCTGGGTATCCACGACAGCGAAATTGACTTCGACGACTCATTTCCGCGAGCGTGATGCCCGCGAGGATGTTTCACCGGAATCAAATTCTGCCACAAGCAGATCACGGTGCAATCGCTGCCAATTCTCGTCAGAATCCGTCAGCAAAGGTGACGCGTCCCGGCCGGATTGCGTTCCCTGGGCAGGCGAGTTTGCAAGACGCTCCCCCAGACAAAGCCAGGGCTTCTTTTACGATGACCGATTAACTATTTAGCAGCCTTCGGCTTGCCAGGAACGACCGGCGTGTCATCGGCGTTTCCCCATTCTGCCCAACTTGGGTAGTAATTGCTTACGTGTGCTGTCCCCATCAGTTCCAATCCGAAGGCCATCACGGCGGCCCGCCCCCCGGCCTGGCAATAAGTCGCCGTCGGCTTGTCGAATGAAATGCCTGCCCTTTCAAATGTCTGCCGGAGGTCGGCCGCCGACTTAAAGCGCTGCGTCTTGCTGTCGATCAAGTCGGCCCACTCCAATTGCTTGGCACCCGAGATGGCCCCGCCGCGCTTGTTCGCCATTTTCTCAATGCCGCAAAACTCCTTTTCTGAGCGGGCGTCAACGATCTGAATCTTCCCGCTCTTGAGCGACGCGAGAAGCTGCTCTTTGGTGGCCAGACGCTCGTTCCGGGCGCGGGCAGTAAACTCAACCGGCGTCGGTGTCGCAGCGGCGGTCTCCGTGGAATACTTCCCGCTTTTCCACCCATGCCAGCCAGCGTTCAACAATCGCACGTCCTCGACGCCCCAATACCGCAATATCCACCAGATGCGGGCCGCGTCCTTCGAAAGATCGTCGTCGTAGACGACGACCCTGGCGGCCGAGCTGATCCCCAGTCCACCGATTCGCCGGCCCCAGCCCGCCACGTCGGCGCCATGATCGAAAGACCTGGCCCATGCCGCGTGATCGACCCAGCGGGCATCAGGGATGTGGCCTTGGGCGTAGAGCGGTCGTGCACGGGCATCCAAAATAATGTACTCTTTCGCCACGTCGGGCTCGGCCAGTTCGGCCGGCTCAATCAGCAGTTCCGAACGGGGGTAACCAGAGCTGGATTCGGAAGCGTCTGTGGGACCTGAACGGGGGGCGTTAGCGCCCGGGGCGCGATCGATCTTTTCAAAGCGGACGAAATACGATTCCTGGAGCAGACCCTTTTTCTCTTCGATTTGACGGAAGCCCGCTTCTGTTATCTCTTTCGTGAAGACACTCTGCCCGGCCCGCACGTGGCTCATGATCCATTCGGTGCTCTCCCCCTCGATGCGTCGAAAATCGATCAGAATCACCTGGCCGCGCGGCTTCAGCGCGCGATGGATCGATCGCATGAACTTCTGAGGGAACTCGAAATGATGATAGGTATCGCAAATGAACGCCATGTCAATGGATTCGGGTGGCAGCCCGACAGAATCGGGTTGGCAGACAGCTCCTGCGATATTGTCGAGCTTCTGCTGTTTGGCCGTCTTCTCGATGTGACTGACGAACTCGTCGGCAATGTCGACCGCGTAAACCTTTCCCTGGCGACCAACGCGAGGAGAGAACAAACGCGTGAACAAGCCGGTTCCTGCTCCAATGTCGGCGATCGCCATTCCCTCTCTGACACCGCAAGCATTGACGATTTTTTCGCGGTTTTCAAAAACGTCGCGGCCTTCCTTTTCGAACTTCTCGATGAATTCCGGCACGTTCGGCTCAACGAACGGCTTGTTGATGCCCGGATTGACGCTCTTTTCCTGCGCCAAAGCTCCCGCAGAGAGTGCCGCCCACGCAATGAATGCACAGAGACGCTTCATGACAGCGGTCCTCGTTACCGAACATGATACGTGCCGACCGATTCCAGCCAGCTTTCACTTAATCGCTATGATACTAACGGATGGTACATAGTATACCCCCAGCCAGACGGCGGGGCAGGGGGCACTTTCCAAAATCGTGACGGCCTTCGCCGCGCGCCCCACTGCCCGCGGGCCTGGTTGGTAATTTGCATTCGGCAAATGCCGGCCGTGCTTTTGAAACCTGGGGGGCAAACCGCGCTGCGGGCAGTACGGGGAGACAAAGCCCCTTGGCAAAGTGCATGAGCGACGCGGCAATTCCCCGATTCGTCAGGTTTAAAATGCGTGATGCCACTGGACCCCACGTCAGCGCCATCGTGTTTGATTTTCGCAGATTTCAGATTTTTCAACGCACGTCGTCTCTTGGAAAACCGGG
>JAYTRB010000019.1:0-6074 GCA_043746425.1 Planctomycetia bacterium | reverse complement strand
CTGACTTCAGGGAACCCCGAATGCAGTCGTCAAGAGTCGCCACGGTCGAGCAGGATAAATTCTACAACCCAATCTTGCAAGGCGGGACTGCACCTATTCTTTACATTTTGTATTTTTTTCATTTCGGGTTGAACAATGACGGTAACTTCGTGGCTTTCTTTAAATTTGGTTCTGGGCGCAGTCCGGGCGGGATCCCTCTCGGTTAAATTTATTTTGCTTGCAGTCGACAGCCGGCCTGAGTTACGCTGAGCCATGGCGTGAGTCCATGTCCTGACGATGAGAATCAAGCTCATGCTTACGCGTCAAAACCTTCCCGACTGCACATCATCTTCGAGAGCGTAATTTCCATCATGCGGCCCAGCCACTTCTTTATTCTTATTGCAGCATTCGTCGTTCTCTCGGCCGACCTAGCCGCGGCCCCTCCTGCCCGTCCCAATGTCATTGTGATCCTCACCGACGATCAGGGATATGGCGACGTCGGCTGCTACGGCGCTTCGGGTTTCACCACACCAAATCTCGATCGGATGGCGCGCGAGGGGATTCGCTTCACCGATTTCTATGTCGCGCAGCCAGTCTGCTCGGCATCTCGTACCGCCCTGCTGACCGGGTGTTACCCGAACCGGCTTGGCATTGTGGGCGCGCTGGGACCGAAAGATCGCCACGGAATTCACGCCGACGAAACGACGCTGGGCGATTTGTGCCGATCGCAAGGATATGACACGGCCGTCTTCGGCAAGTGGCACCTGGGGCATCACGCTCAATTCCTGCCGCTGCAGCACGGATTCGACGAATATCTGGGGTTACCCTATTCAAACGACATGTGGCCGCAGCACCCGAGCGCAGGAAAGAGCTTTCCGGAACTCCCTCTGATCGAAGGCGACAAAACGATCGCTCACAATCCCGATCAGGCACTTCTTACGACGATGTACACCGAACGGGCCGTGGCTTTTATTGACAGGCACGCTGTTATTGACAAGCAAGACAAGAAACCATTTCTGTTGTATCTGGCCCACAGCATGCCGCACGTGCCGCTGCACGTCTCTGATAAATTCAAGGGAAAGTCTGAACGCGGACTTTTCGGCGACGTGATCGAAGAAATCGACTGGTCAGTGGGCCAGGTGCTCGACGCCCTGCGGCGCAACGGTCTCGACGACCACACGCTCATGATATTTACCTGCGACAACGGCCCATGGCTCGTGTACGGCGATCATGCCGGCACGACCGGGCCGCTCCGTGAAGGCAAGCAGACGACGTTTGAAGGGGGCGTCCGCGTACCCTTCATCGCTCGCTGGCCGGGCAGCATTCCCGCCGGCGCCCTCTGCCGCGAGCCGGCAATGACGATCGACCTCTTCCCCACAATCGCGCGCCTGATCGGCGCCAAACTTCCCAAGCGCAAGATTGACGGGCTCGATATCTGGCCATTGCTTTCAGATGAACCCCATGCAAAATCGCCACACGAAGCCTTGTATTTCTACTGGCTTAACCGGCTCGACGCGGTTCGCAGTGGACGCTGGAAGCTGCACTTCCCACACGATTATGGGCACCCGAACCCGCCGGGTGGAAACGCCAAACCGGGCAAATTGACTACCCAGAGAATCGATCTGTCGCTGTTCGATCTCGAAACCGACATCGGCGAAACAACCAACGTCGCCGACTTGCACCCCGACATTGTCGACCGACTCGTCAAGCTCGCCGAGACCGCACGCGGCGACCTGGGCGATTCTGCGACGAACCGAATCGGAAGCGGCGTCCGCGCACCGGGACGCCTGGCACCTGTGGAGTGAAGCGAAAGGAATCATCGCCACGAGTGAATACCGCGCCCATCGTTACGCGCAATTTCTGTAAGCTAAAGAAAGGGCGATCGGCCGAGAGATTTGCCGTTTTTCAGGGCCATGACCGATAAACGCGATTAACCAGGCGAAAGAGTTTTCACCTGCACCCAGGTATTGCCTGCGCCCCTGCCCAAAAAATCTCGGCCGCGCTCGGCACTTGTCCAACATTGTCTTGTGCTGATAGCATTCTGCATTACGGCGTATCGGCCGGGGGCTGCCGCTTCAAGAACCAGCCGATTCGCGAAAGACCACCGTCTTCATCAAGAGCACCCTCGATCTCCTGACCGATGCGGATCCCTTGAGAGCCGATGTGGTAAGTTTTTGAAGTATAGTGCAGATCGTACCTGGCAGTTCAGCCTGCCTCATTGATGGGAGTTGTCTCATGCGATGGTTTTCTTTAACGTTGGTCGGTGTTGTTGCCATTGTCGTTTCGGCGAATGCCCGTGCCGACGAGAAATCTCTCATTGGTCGGAAGATTGAGAACTTCAAACTTCAGGACTTTCGCGGCGCCCCGCACGAATTGAAAGATCTGTCCGATCGCGAAATTCTCGTCGTGGCCTTCGTGGGAACCGAATGCCCCGTCGCGAAACTGTATGGGCCGCGGTTGGCCGAACTGGCTGCGAAATACGAACCAAAGAATATCGGATTTCTGGCGATCGACTCGAATCAGCAGGATACGCTGGCAGAAATGGCGCAGTATGCCCGCGTCGCCAAGGTTGAATTTCCGTTTTTGAAGGATCCCTCGAATACGGTGGCCAACCTGTTCGGCGCTGTTCGCACGCCCGAGGTGTTTGTGCTCGATAAAGAACGTGCGATTCGTTATCGGGGTCGGATCGACGACCAACACGGCATCGGCGTCAGTCGCCCGAAGGCCCAGCGCAACGACCTGTCGCTGGCGCTCGACGAATTGCTCGCGGGAAAGGAAATCGCTACCCCCCTGACGCAGGCTGCCGGATGTCATATCAGTCGGGTGAATCGCCGGCCAGCGCATGGCGACATCACCTACGCAAAAGACATCGCCCCCATTGTGCAGACACACTGTGTCGCGTGCCATCGCAGTGGCGAGATTGCACCGTTCGCCCTTGCCTCTTATGAGGACGTCGTCAATTGGAGCGCGACCATCCGCGAGGTTATCGAAGAGAAGCGTATGCCACCCTGGCACGCCAGCGGGGAGCCCAGGAAATTCGCCAACGATCGGCGGCTGCCAGAACGTGAAAAGGAGCTATTGTTTGCCTGGATCGGCAATGGCATGCCTGCCGGAGATTCTGCCGATCTAACGGAACCGGTGAAACTGACCGATGGCTGGCAAATCTCGAAACCCGACCTCATCGTCGAAATGCCCAAGCCATACACAGTGGCCGCGAAGGGAACGATTGAATACCAGTATTTTCCATTGGAGCAGACTTTCGACGAAGACAAGTGGGTTGTCGCGGCCGAGGCCCGCCCGGGCAACCGCTCGGTCGTGCATCACCTGATTCTGATGTTTGTTCCGCCGGGAGCCAAATACGGCGAGGCCGAAGCGGCGCTTTTCAATTCGATTGCCGCCTTTGCTCCTGGTGTACCTGCGTGGAATGCGCCGCCCGGTATGGCAAAACGGATACCCGCCGGTTCAAAACTCTATTTTCAGGTGCATTACACCCCCAACGGCGCCGAAGCGCTCGACCTCAGTCGCGCGGGAGTCATTTTTATTGATCCAAGACTGGTTGAGAAACAATTACAGACAGACGCGGTCATCAATCCGCGTTTGAACATTCCTCCCGGGGACGACAACGTCCGCATTCCGGGGGAGTATCGTTTCCGCCGAGACATGCGGCTGATTTCGATTCTGCCGCACATGCACCTGCGCGGCAAGGCGTTTCGAATCGAGACGGTCGATCCCGAGGGAAAGCGCGAACTCGTGCTCGACGTTCCAAAGTACGATTTCAACTGGCAAAATAACTATGAATTTGCGACGCCGTTGCGGGTGCGCGAGGGAACTCTGCTCAATTGTCTGGCGACCTACGACAATTCCGACAAGAACCCGGCGAATCCCGATCCAAAGCAGACCGTGCGGTGGGGCGACCAGACGTGGGAAGAAATGCTCGTCGCCCAGTTTGAAACGGTGCTGGAAGATCAGGATCTGCGGCTGGGGCGGCCCACGGTGCAGCCGGCGGGAGGGAATGAATTCGACGTCGAATTCAAGTTTCGACCGAAAGCGCCGGCCCAGGTGGTGTACCTGGCCGGCACATTCAACGAATGGAAACCGACCGACCAAAAAATGGAAGGCCCCGACAAGTCGGGAACCTATTCGACCCGGCTGAAGCTTAAAGCAGGAGCCCACGAGTACAAGTTCGTCATTGACGGAAAGACTTGGCGTTCTGATCCCGGAAATCCCGACTTCGCGGGTAGTTACGCCAACAGCGTTTTGAAGATCGGCCCGCCCAATGCGCGGCAAGCTGTCGGCGGAGTTCAGTAACACGCGGCCGATGAACCTTCAACCGTTATCGGGGCTGGCATCGAAAGTTCCCTACAAAATCGGCGAGAAGAGCTTCAGGACCTGCTCAGCCAGTTTGTAGATTCGCGACCGGCGGCGAAAGCCGTGCAGGTCTATGCGCGCTGCGTGCTCGAGATCGTCGGCGAATTGCTCTTCGAGCTGGGCGGCTGGCTTGGGCCCATAGAGAGCCACCGCGACTTCAAAATTGAGCAGCAAGCTCCGCGTATCGAAATTTGGCGTTCCCACGAGTGACCACACGCCGTCAATCGTCAGCGTTTTCGCGTGCAATAGGCCCCTGTAATACTCGTAAATCTCGACCCCGCTTTGCAGGAGCGACTCGTAATAACCGCGACCGGCGATGACCATCCAGCGGTGGTCGCCATTCCGGGGAACCATCACCCGCACCCGCACACCCCGACGCGCGGCCGTCTCGAGCGCAGCCACGAGCGCCGGCGTGGGAACAAAATACGACGTCGCCAGCGTAATCCGGTCAGATGCCTCATTGATCGCGGCGAAGAAGAGCGCATGAAAAACTTCAAACTCGCCGTCGGGCCCTCCGGCGATTACCTGCGCGATCTGGTCGCCTTCCTGATCAGTGGGGGGATACCAGTTCTGTCCGGCCGGCTGTTCCCCGGTCGCAAAAAACCAATCTTCGGCGAATACCTGCTGCAACTGCAGCGCGAGCGGGCCGCGCAGTCTGAGGTGCGTATCGCGCCAGTATCCGAGCCGCCGGTTTCTGCCGATGTACTCGTCGCCGATGTTCATTCCGCCGGTAAACCCGGTGATTCCATCGACAATAACGATCTTGCGATGGTTGCGCAGATTGATCGTCCAGCGTTCGCGGAAACTGGCTCCGGGAAGTGCGTTGGCCACGACAATGCCAGCATCGCGCATCGGTTGCAGGAACTTTCGACCCAGGAAAATCGAACCGACACCGTCATACAGAAAGCGAACTTTCACTCCTTCGATCGCTTTGCGGATCAACAAATCGCGCAGACGGTATCCTGTCTTGTCGGGCTGGAAAATGTAGTACTCCAGATGAATTGAAACCCGCGCCGCTTTAATTGCCTGCTCAATCAAGCCCAGAGTGCGGTTGGTGTTGGTCAACAATTCGACGGAGTTGCCGAAACAGCACTTCGTCGAGCTGATCCGATTGGCCAGCCTCAGCAACTGTTGTACTTGCGGCTGAAGCGCCTCGCCCGGAAGGAGTTGAAACCGCGCCAGGCCGGGAATCACGCGCCCGATCTGCTGCCGCGAAGCAAGCTTTAACGCCGCTCTGCGTTCGACGCGATTGATGCCGACCAGAAGAAACAGCAACCCCCCCAGATAGGGGAGCGTAATGATGGCTGTAATCCAGGCGAGGGTCGAAACAGATTGCTTGCGCGTCTGAAAGAAAACGTAAGGCACCAGAATCAGCGTGAGCAGATAACCCCCGAATGCCAGCAATGCCCAGAGATGATCCATGAACTCGAAATTCGAGATGAGATAATTGCGGTCGTGTTGAATCGGGAAATCAAATCTGAATTCTGCCTCAAGAGCTCGCAGACGGCGCCGCATGCGTCCACCCCTTTATCATACCGCAATTGCCCGCTCGCCCGCTTCTGTACAGAATGGTATTCTCGGTTTCGTCTGCGGCAGCCAACCGCCATGATTGTTCGGCTTGCTGATCGTTTGGTGGTGGGGATTCTTGATTCTTTCGGTGATTGGCGTTTGCATCTCTTCAGGACTTGCCACATGAAATTCGCGATCTGTCAGGAATTGTTTGAAAA
>JAYTRB010000018.1:0-3972 GCA_043746425.1 Planctomycetia bacterium | reverse complement strand
CCGCAGTACCTCGAAGCCCAGGACTGCGTCTTAATCGTCACCGACCATACGGCCATCGACTGGAGCATCGTGCTCAGGCATTCGCGACTGGTGATTGACCCACGGAACGCCCTCGCCAAAGCATCGGGAAATCACGAACATGTGATCAACTGATGTCATGCCGGCACGCCGCAACCCGGAATATTCATGCTCCAGGAATCGAACCGCCCGGCGCTCGCAGTAGAACTCGTCAGACTTGCGACACGAAGTCAGGCGACGTCGCGAATTCCCACAAATTCGGCTGCGTTGTTATGAATCATCCGGGCCGACACCATGCCTGATGTTTACCCTCTCGAACCGGTCGCCGACACGAAACCGGTATCGGCAGGCATCGGGTTGACGACTGGCACGCTGCTCATTGTCGCCAACATGATCGGGGTGGGGGTGTTCACCACGACAGGCTTCATGGTGGGCGTTCTCGAATCGCCGATCGCAGTCTTGCTCTCGTGGTTTCTAGGAGGGATCGCCGCACTGTGCGGCGCGTTGTCGTATGCCGAACTGGGTTCGGCCCTGCCGCGCAACGGCGGCGAATATCAGTTTCTCTCGCGCATTTATCACCCGGCGGTGGGGTTCGTGTCGGGCTTTGCATCGTTAATTGTGGGCTTTGCCGCGCCGCTGGCCATGTTTTCGATGGTCTTCGGTACGTATTTGAACAAGCTTCTTCCAGCCGTTCCGCCATTGAGTGCGGGGCTGACCTTGATAGCCCTGCTGGCTGTGATGCACACCTTGCATGTCGGAACGGGCAGCCGTCTGCATAACCTGTTCACCCTGGGAAAAGTGGGGCTGATCGTTCTGTTTATCGTCACCGGCATGTTCTACGGCGATTTGTCGCTGTTAACGGCGAGTGACCGTCCGGTCATCGACGCATTGCGATCGCCAATGTTTGGCGTAGAGCTCTTGTATGTGTCCTTTGCATATAGCGGCTGGAACACGGCGGCATACATGGCTGGGGAATTTCGCCGACCAGCCCGCGACATTCCGTGGGCCGTGCTGGCGGGAACCGCCAGCGTCATGTTGCTGTATCTGGGGCTGAATGTTGTGTTTCTGGTATCGGCCCCCCTGTCGGCACTGGCGAACCAAGAGGATGTCGCGCGGATAGCCGCGATCAGTCTGTTCGGTGATCGCGCCGGAAGTTTCATCGGATTCACGATCATGCTGGGGCTGGTCTCCACCGCTTCTTCCAACATCATGGCCGGCCCGCGGGTATTCGAAGCGATGGGATTCGACTACCCGATCCTCAGGTCGCTGACGAAGCGTTGGACGGGGGGAGGCCCCGTCGTGGCCATCGCCCTGCAAACCGGGCTGGCCGCCGTCATGATGTTGACTGCCAGTTTCAGCGCCCTCATCGAGTATGTCAGTGTGACGCTCGCCCTATTTGCCGCGGCGACAGTTCTGGGAGTCATCGTATTTCGCCTGCGGGAGCCGAATCTTGCCCGTCCCTACCGAACTTGGGGATACCCGGTCACGCCGTGCATTTTCTTGATGATTGAGTTCTGGATGATTGAAGTGGCTGTGCAAAAAACGCCGGTCATTGCGGCCGTCAGTGCTGGCACAGTGGTGTTGGGCCTGATTCTCTTTGCGGCCGTACAGCCGCGCAACCGCGCATAGCTCCGCGGACAGAGTGCTTCGAACAGGCCCTGCTCGAAGCACCAGCACTCTTTCCCCCACCCTGCGGCTCCCCTAGAATGAGAGGAGACGCATTCAGAGCACTGACCCGCGCGCGAGCGGCGTCTTGCCAATCCCGAAACGGCACTGAATCTCCGATGAGCGACGATCTTTACGACGATTTCATTCTCGACCATTTTGAATCGCCGTATCACCGCGGCCATATCGAGCATCCGACGATCGAGCATGAGGATGAAAACCCGCTGTGTGGCGATCATGTGCATCTGGAACTCCTTGTGGACGAAAACAAGCGGGTGAAAGAGGCCTGGTTCGACGGGCACGGTTGTGCCATCAGCCAGGCCGCCGCGTCGATTCTCACCCGCGAAATCGAAGGCAAAACGCTCGAAGAACTCAGGGAATTCCAGGCGCCGCAAATGCTCAGTCTTTTGCGCCGGAGGCTGACGGCATCAAGACAGAAATGTGGTCTCTTGTCGTTCAAGATCCTCAAGACGATGATCTATACGCTCGATGACCAAGAGCCAGAAGAGACGCCTGCGATCGGTCCGCATTGATTTTTCAGATCTGAATTGATGGCTCAATGTCTCTGAGACGAAGTGAAACCGCGGCTAAGTTCGAAATGGTTCAATTCGAGAGCCGGGCGGCGTAAGCGGTGGTCACTCTTATTATATTTCGCAAGAAAAATATCACACAAAGCTGCATCAATTGTGGATAAAGGAAGTGTCGCCATGCCACGGATGACTGTAGATTCCAAGTTTGACGTCGAATCCATTCGCGGCGATTTTCCAATCCTGCATAAGCCGCTTCCAAACGGGATGCCGCTGGTCTACCTCGACAGCGGCGCCACCTCGCAGAAACCGCGGCAGGTAATCGAAAAACTCGTCGAATGCCTCGAGAATTACAATTCCAACGTGCATCGCGGCATTCACTCACTCGGCGATCGGGTGACAACCGAACTCGAAGCGTCCCGCGAAAAGATCCGGCAATTCATCGGCGCCGCCGAAGTCGAAGAAATCATCTTTACTTCGGGGACGACGATGTCAATCAATCTCGTCGCCAATGCCTGGGGACGTAAGTTCCTCAAACCGGGCGACGAACTGCTCGTCAATGAGATGGAGCACCACGCCAACCTTGTTCCCTGGCAACAGATTGCCCATGTCACTGGGGCGAAGCTGCGGTTCATTCCCCTTACGTCTGATGGGCGACTTGACCTGACGGCACTGGATGACGTCCTCACCGAGCGTACGAAACTTGTTGCCGTCACCGCGCTCTCGAATGTACTGGGGACGATCAATCCGATCAGTGAAATCGCCGCAAAGGCCAAGGCGCGCGGAGCTCTGGTTCTTATCGATGGTGCTCAGAGCGTCCCCCATTCACACACGAACGTCGCGGCCCTCGACATTGATTTTCTCGCCTTCTCGGGACACAAGCTCTATGGCCCAACCGGTATTGGCGTGCTGTACGGCAAGCGCCGATTGCTTGAGAGTATGGATCCGTTCCTGTGCGGCGGTAATATGATTCGCCGCGTTCGCAAAGAGTCGTCTGATTTCGCTGAATTGCCATCGAAGTTCGAGGCGGGGACGCTTCCGATTGCAGAGGCAATCGGTCTGGGGACGGCAATCGACTACGTGCAGGCGATCGGATTTGAGGCGATCGCCGCACACGAGCATGAACTGGTTTGCCGGGCGTACGAGCAGTTGTCACAGATTCCGGGCCTGGCGATCGTCGGCCCAGGATTAGAGCACCGCGGTGCGATCGTGAGCTTTACGGTTGAGGGAGTACACCCGCACGACATGGCTGAACTGCTCGACCGTCGGGGCGTGGCGGTGCGGGCCGGGCATCATTGCACGATGCCTTTGCACGAGTTGCTCAAGGTGACTGCGACAACGCGTGCCAGTTTCGCGTTGTACAATACGCTCGACGAAGTCGACGCGCTGTGTGAGGCGATTCAGTACGCCCGCAAAGTCTTCCGCCGGTCATAGCCGCAAGCTGCCCGCAGGCAGATCAAATTCGTTGCTTGCCCGACGCCGCGAGGCGACTTGTTTCGAGGGCGCCCGACAGCGCCACCGTCTGGATCGCCACTGGCCGATCATTTCGACGATGTTCATGGCTTCCGGGCGCACTGGGTATTTCCCTCACACGTCATTTTCCGCTTGTGGGGCGTGTTCAAAGTTTCTCTCCCGAGAGCACGGCCTGGCAGGCGAGAATCGCGTCGCGGCTGGCGGCGACGTCATGGAGGCGGATGATTTCGGCGCCCTGCAAGGCCAAGGCGACCGAGATGCCGACGGTTCCGAACAGGCGTTCGTCGAC
>JAYTRB010000017.1:0-10921 GCA_043746425.1 Planctomycetia bacterium | reverse complement strand
AAGATCTACCGGCGACCTGCGTGACAGCGATTCGTCGTCGTTCAAGACAGGGCTCATCGTAGCCGGTGTCATCTGCGGAATGTCGGCGCTGTTCTTCGGGGGAGTCGCCGGCTACGTCGCCTGGAAAGACTCTGGACGGCCGACAGACGAGCCGAAGAATGCTTCAGTCAACACGCCCTCGATTCCCCCTGAGGCGGCTCGCGAAGTTTTACGGAGCATCATTAACATCGATATCCCTCCTGATTTCGAAGGAATCGAAGTCCAGTCTTCATCGCCTTTGCAAAAGATCAGTTTCGGACGAAAAGTCGACGACGGGGCACTTTTGAAACTGGGGAAGCAGGAAATGCCCCAAGGATTCGGCGAACAAGATCAGCAGATGGCCGCGTCGATGCTGGGCCACATGACCGAAATGGGAACCGGCCGCACGGACGTCTCTGGCCAGAGTATTTTGATGGTTTCCACGGGAACGGTCCGCGAGCTGACGGTTCTCGGAAAAAAAACCGAATTCCGGTTCGCGAAGGGAAATTTGTCCAGTAACGGGAAAAGTGTGTGGAAAATCAGCGGCACATTTGCGAGCAATACCGGGAGCGTCGCGCTGATTTATACGATTCCCGAAGACGAGTATGACGAAGCGGCTGTCGTCAAATTCATTGAATCAATTCGGCCGGCCGACGGATTGGATGAGAACCACACAGATCACTCGGCAAACCCAGCCGAAAAGGACGAGGGAAAGGCTGCTGATGAAGACGCAACGCGCGACCGGCCGGTGGAGGACGCGAAACCGGAAAAAGATGACTCGGTTCCGCGATCTGAGGATGAAGCAGAACCCGACTCGCCCTGAGGCAGAGCGGTCAAACCCAGATTTTTCCGGCAGACATCACGTCGGCGAGGCCGGCCCGGCGAAGCAGCATCACGTCCAGCGGCATGAGCCTCGAAAAGAGATCAATGCCAACCAGAAAATTGCCGTCATCGGTCGGTTCGAGCCGGCGCACCGCACCCCGCATTTCGGCCACGAATCGCTGCACATCATTGCGCAGTCGCACCTTGATCTGCTCTCCGACCGTCAGTGCGACAGGCGAGATAATTCCCAGAGCAGAAGCAGTGATCACCTTCAAACCCACGCGCAGACCGATGCGCATCACATCGCAGTCGCGCATGATGAGGGTTTCGGCGCGGCCCAGGTGCCGCAATCGAAAATGCCCGTCCTGAATGTGCAGCGCGTCGTCGTCGAATGGACGCGGGTCGATTAATTGACGGGGAGTAAATTGATACGACCGGGAACTGGTCATCATAATGGTCGAAACCGACGCTTTGCCCGCAGCCCGCAGGGAAAATGCCTCTACAGGAAGCCTATGTCACGAACGGCTGAAAGCAAATCCCGCGATCACAAAATGAAGCGGCTCAAATCCTCGTCTTTCGTCACTGATTCAAGTTTCGCCCGAACGAAGGCCCCGTCGAGCCTTACCTTCGTCGTTTTGGAATATGGGGCCTCGTAACTGATCTCTTCCAGCAGCCGCTCCATGATCGTATGCAGTCGGCGGGCACCGATGTTCTGTGTCGATTGATTGACCTGGTAGGCAATGTCGGCCATGGCCTCGAGCCCGTCGGGAGTGAACTCAAGCTCGACACCGTCGGCCGCCAGCAGGGCTTCATATTGTTTCGTAATTGAGCTGGCCGGCTCACGCAGAATGCGTACGAAATCCTCTTTGGTCAGGTCTTTCAATTCCACTCGCAAGGGAAACCTTCCCTGCAGCTCGGGCATGAGGTCAGAAGGTTTCGACCGGTGAAAAGCGCCGGCGGCAATGAACAGCACGTGATCGGTACGCATCGGGCCGTACCGGGTCTGTACGGTCGTCCCTTCGACAACGGGCAACAGGTCGCGCTGCACACCCTGACGACTGACGTCGACGCCGTGGGCGCCACCTTCGGGCCCGCAGATTTTGTCGATCTCGTCGATGAAGATGATGCCACTCCCTTCGGCCAGGTGTATTGCCTCTTCAGCAATCGCATCGCGGTCCATCATTCCCTCGACTTCCTGTTCGAGCAGCACCTGCCGTGCTTCGCGAACTGTCAGCGTGCGTTCCCGGTTTTGGCGCGGCATGAGCCGCTCGAACATATTCTGGAAATCGACATCCATCTGCTCGAGTCCCATGTTTGAAAAAATCTGCACGGGAACACCACGCTGTTCGACGTTCAACTCGACCAGCCGGTCTTCGAGCGCGTTGGCGCGTAACATTTCGCGAAACTTACTGCGCGTGCGGTCATGCCGTTTTTCGGCCTTGCGCACTTCAGCCGCGGTTTCGCCATCGAATTCGGGATGGGGAGTTACGAGCAGATCGAGCAACCGCTCTTCGACATTCGCTCTGGCCTTTTCTTCGATGTCGCGGCGTTTACGGGCCTTGACCAGTGTGACGGCCGCTTCGACCAGATCACGAGCCATGCTTTCGACGTCACGTCCGTGGTAGCCGACCTCTGTGTACTTCGTGGCTTCAACCTTAATGAACGGCGCGCTGATGAGCTTCGCCAGACGTCGTGTGATCTCGGTTTTCCCCACGCCCGTGGGGCCGATCATGATGATGTTCTTGGGTGTCACCTCTTTGCGGATCTCATGCGAAAGCTGCAGCCACCGCCAGCGGTTGCGAATGGCTACCGCGACGGCCCGTTTCGCATCATCCTGCCCGACGATGTGCTGATCGAGCAGTGCCACGGTTTCGCGTGGCGTCAGTTCCGGCACGGCAGTTCCTCCACGACGATTTCACGATTGGTATAAATGTCGATCTCGGCAGCGATTTCCAGCGACTGACGTACAATCTCAGCGGCCGTTAACTCGGTCGAACGGACCAGCGCCCGGGCGGCTGCGGTGGCGTAGGCGCCCCCAGAGCCGATTCCCACAATGCCGTCTGTCGGTTGAATCACGTCACCCTGCCCGGTGATCAGCAGGGTATGTTCGTCGCTGGCGACGATCATCAGGGCTTCGAGACGGCGCAATACCCGGTCGGTGCGCCAATCGCGGGCCAACTCGGTCGCCGCCCGCGGAATGTTTCCCGGGTAATTTTTGGCCTTGGCCTCAAATCGCTCCAGTAGGGCAAACGCATCGGCGGTCGAACCGGCAAAGCCAACCAGTACCTTGTTATCGAGTACCCAGCGAATCTTCCGCGTGTCGTGCTTCATGATCGTGGTTCCGAGCGTCACCTGCCCGTCTCCCCCGATGGCGACCTTGTCTTTGCGCCGGACACACAGAATCGTCGTAGAATGCCATTTCACAAGCTTCGCTCCCGGAATTTCGAGGACCACCTTGGTGCAAGGTTATCGGTTCGGTCGCGCCAGCACAACATTGCAGTTTACCCTTCTGTGCTCATCTCGCGAGCGGCGACTCGCCCCGCGTGCCGGTCACGCCCCCGACTGCTCTCCACCGGCCAGGCCCCCTGGCCAGCGCCAGTGCCCACGGTATTCGATAGAATGGTGATCAACGCCCCTGGTCCAAATTACGGTCAAGGAAGTCATGGAGGAATCAATGAGTGCTGGAACCGCCGGACAGGAACACTCCCCCTTCTTTGAAGACGTCGAAATTGCCGGCCACATCATCGACAGCCTGATTCTGCCCAAAGTGCTTGACGAAATCGCTGCTCTGGGAGGGCGGCATCATGTGCTCGAAATTAAAGTCGGCGAGCGCAGGCAAGACCCCAGTTTCGCGCGCTTGAAGGTCGAGGCCGACTCGGCAAAATTGCTTGAAAGAATCCTGGCAAGCATCGTCCGCCACGGTGCCGTGCCTGTCCATGCGCGCGACTGCGAAGTGCAACCGGTTGACATCGAAGGCGCGTTCCCCGAGGGCTTCTACTCGACGACTAACGAAGACTCCGAAATCCGCCTGTCGGGGCGGTGGCTGCCGGTGAATCGTCAAAAAATGGACGCCGGCATCAAAGTCGCATCCGACCGCAAATCAGCCGAGTGTGTCCTGATGGCCGACGTAAAGCTGGGCGATCTGATTGTAATCGGCAGGCACGGAGTGCGTGTGTTTCCCCAGGAGCGCGAAGTTCGCAAGCTCGACGCGTTCGGCTTCATGGGGAGCACTGTTTCGAGCGAGAAGCCCAAGGCGATCACCGTACGGCAGGTGGCAACCGCCATGCGGAAGGCGAAGGCCGGCTCAGGAAGGATTCTCGTTGTAGCCGGGCCGGCGGTCATCCATACCGGCTCAAGCGAGCTCTTCAGCCAGCTCGTCCGCAATGGGTATGTGAATCTACTCTTTGCCGGCAACGCGTTGGCCACCCACGATATCGAGCAGGCCTTTTTCGGCACGAGCCTGGGAGTATCCTTGGAAGAGGGCCGCACCTGCGAAGGGGGACACGAACATCATTTGCGGGCGATCAATCGCATCCGCCGCGTCGGGGGAATTGCCCGCGCCGTTGAAACAGGGCTTCTTACCAGGGGAATCATGTATGAGTGTGTCAAGAACAATGTCCCATTCGTATTGGCCGGCAGTATCCGCGACGACGGACCGCTTCCCGAAGTCATTACCGACACCCGCCAGGCGCAAAAAGTGATGCGCGATCAGATCGAGGGGGTCACGATGTGCCTGATGATCGCCACAACCTTGCATTCCATCGCCGTCGGCAACCTGCTGCCGGCCAGGGTCAAGGTCGTCTGCGTCGACATCAACCCCGCCACGGTCACGAAACTGGCCGACCGCGGCAGTTTTCAGACCGTGGGGCTCGTGACCGATGTTGAGCCATTTCTGCGGGTACTCGTGCAGGAGCTCGAACACGCTTAAGCGAGTGAAGCCTCAGGCTGCGAATCAGTCCCTTTCGGGCGACCGACGCCCCGAGAATCGTCGCGGCGGGCCGCCCGATTTGTCCGCCGCCTTGTCTCTGAAAAGGAAAGTCGAACCGAAATTCAACGCAACTGAATGTACGTCATGCCGATTTCTGCAGTGGCAACAGCTTGGGGATGGGAACGCGAATGCCGACGACGCTGCCATGCCGCGCAGCCAGATCGCGAAAGCTGGCTCGCAGAAACCAATACTGCGACTCCTGAGGATTCGACGCGAGGTATTGATCGACCAGCGATTCCATTTGTCGATCGTATTCCTTCTGGCTGTGTGAATGAACGTGGTAGTGCCCGGGGAGCCGTCGAATGTCGCCATCGAATTCGGGGCTGATGTGATAAAGTTCGTGCATCACGGTGATCAGCTTCTCGCGAAATGACTGCTCAAGAAAGCGGGGAAGGTAGAAGGTTAGAATGTAGAGCATTTCAACTTCGCCAGCGTACCAGCGCTGGATCGTCCACATTTTTCCCCGGCGGCGTGTGACCAGTTCGCCCCCTTCAAAGCGCAACGGCGTCAGCTTCGCCTGCAAGCCGTAAGCGACCCGGCGGCGGGCCTGAGCAAAAGTGACCGCCACTTGTTCCATGCGAATGTGCTGAAAATCAGCCACTCTCTGCGTGATGTCTTCGCAGAGTCGGCGCATCGCCAGCGTGAAATCGAAGGGAGGGGCGGTCGGCATGGGCCGCATGCTAAATGAAAGCGGTCGATTCGGGCAAGACCGAAGTGGGCCGGTAAATCGCCGGATCGCCGAATCGCCGGGCAACCAATGCACCGCCGCCAATACCGAACGGCTGCCAAAAGCAGCCGTGGCAGGCCGTCGCTCAGTTGCCCGGCGGCAGGTTAACCGGCGGCCTCTGGCGCCTCGCCGCTGGGCACAGGAGCCGGCGCCGCTTCGGATGCGGGTGCAGGCACGGCAATCGGAGCTTGACGAGCACGACGCTGTTTGACACGGTCGTGGACACCCACGAACTCGATCAACGCCTGCGAACCGCCATCTCCGAGGCGACGTGCCGCGATGCGCACGATTCGCGTGTAGCCTCCGTCGCGGGCCTCAAAACGCTTTGCCAGTTCGTCGAAAAGAATCTGAACGGCAAGTTTGTCTCGCAAGAGCGAAAATGCCTTGCGGCGATATGTAACCGCCGGTGCAATCGCATCTTTCCATTTCCGGTACAAGTCGGATTCGCGCCAGTTCTTCCAATCTGTCGAATTCCGTTTCGCCGTGGTCGCGAAGGGCGCTGCCGCGTGCTCGTGAGTGAGCGCCTTACGGGCGACAGTCACCAGCTTTTCGATGAACGGCCGAAATTCCTTGGCCTTCGCCACCGTCGTGATAATGCGCCCCTGCGTCTTGGGCTTGTTCTTGGCATCTTCATCGGGCCGGACAGTGCGGATGAAACTGGCAGCCATATTGCGAAACATGGCCCGCCGATGACTCGCATTGCGGCCGAGCGTGCGGCCTTTCATTCTATGTCGCATGGGACGATCGCCGTTCTTTCAGTTCCATTAAGCTCGTGTTCATCGGGCCGGCGCTGTGTCCGAGGCCCGCCGCCGATACTTCTTACCAAACTGTACTTTTTGCTGCACAGTAACGTTTAACCGACTCTCAATTGCGAAAATCAGCTGCGTGACGACTGCGGGAGTCGCATTCCCAGCTGCAAGCCAATTGCCAGCAGCCGATCTTTCACTTCCTGCAACGTGGTTTCGCCGAAATTACGCACCTGCAATAACTGGTCATCTGTGCGGCCCACCAGGTCGCGGACGGTATTAATTCCCTCTGATTCCAAACAATTGGTGGCACGCACCGACAGATTCAACTCGGCCAGACTACGGCCCAGCTTTTCTTCAAGCTCGAGGTCGAGGGGTGAATATCCCGTCGCCTCGGCCATTCCCTGCAGACCATTATTGGGCGGCATCTCGGGCCCCGGCTCGCGATAGGTGACAAACGGGTTGAGGTGCTTCCGCAGAATCTTGGCCGCCTCGACCATGGCCATTTCCGGCGAAATGGTGCCGTTCGTCCAAATCTCCATCGTCAATTTATCGTAGTTCGTCCTTTGACCAACGCGAGTATCTTCGATCTTATACTTCACCCGCGTGACGGGCGAGTAAATTGCATCGACCGGAATCACTCCCACTTCGGGGTTACGCTGGTAGTGTTCGGTGGCCGGAACATATCCGCGGCCGTTCTCAACAGCCAATTCCATGATAAAGGGAACGTCGTCGGTCATTGTGGCGATGACGAGGTTCTTATTGAGAATCTCGACCTGACCGTCAGTAATAATGCTGGCGCCCGTCACGACGCCGCGCGTGTGTTGCTCGATGCGCAACGTCCGCGGATCGGCGCTGTAATTCTTGACAATGAGCGACTTGATATTGAGCACCACATCAGTAACGTCCTCGACGACGCCTGGAATCGTCGTAAACTCGTGCTGCACCCCCTGAATCTTGATGCGCGTCACCGAACTGCCTTCGAGACTCGACAACAGAAGCCGCCGCAGGCTGTTTCCGATCGTCACCCCGAAGCCCCGCTCAAACGGTTCTGCAACGAACCGGCAATAGGTCGAAGTGGCGGTGTCGACATCAGGAATCAACCGGCTGGGCAACTCCAGTCCGCGCCAACGAATTCGCATCTGTACGTCTCCCTGATCCGCTATAAAATTGCCACGTTAAGAAATGTAGACTGCTACTTCGACAAGAGCTCGATAATCAACGCCGGCACGACGGGTATCGACACATCATCGATTCCCGGCAGCCGCAGAACCTTTCCTTCCGGAACGTCCTTCTTGTCGATACTCAGAAAATCCGGAACGCGCCCCGCAAAACCCTCGAGGCTCTGCCGCACGAACCGCAGACTCTTGGGGCGAGGTTTCACGCTCACCGTATCTCCCTCGCGAACCAGATAACTGGGAATGTTCACCCGCCGGCCATTAACACAGATATGCCCATGGCCGACGAGCTGTCGTGCCTGGCGGCGCGAACCGGCAAAACCCAGACGATGCACGATGTTGTCGAGCCGGCGCTCCAGAAGACTCATCAGCGTGCTGCCGGTGTTTCCTTTCGAACGGCCCGCAATATCGACATACCGTCGAAACTGCCGCTCGAACACACCGTAATACCGCTTCACCTTCTGCTTTTCACGCAAGCGCGAACCGTAGTCGCTGCTCTTGCGACGCTTGACAATGTGCATGCCTGGCTGCTGATCGCCGCGACGCTCGATGGCGCACTTTGGCGAATCGCATCGCAACGACTTCAAAAACAGCTTTACGCCTTCCCGGCGGCACAAGCGGCAAACCGGACCTGTATAGCGTCCCATGTTCGAATCGTTTCCGTTGAGTTCTCTTGAATTCGTGACTTGCTTTTATAAACCCCGCCCGCCCCCAACGCATCACACACGTCGACGCTTCGGCGGACGACAACCGTTGTGCGGCAGCGGCGTAACATCTTCAATCGCCTTGATCGTCAGCCCAGCCGACTGCAGACCGGTAATCGCACTCTCGCGACCCGACCCAGGACCCTTCACGCGAACCTCGATCTCTTTCACTCCGAATTTCGAGGCCTTTTCGGCGCAGGTTTCAGCGGCACGCTGAGCCGCGAACGGCGTACTCTTGCGGCTGCCTTTAAAGCCAGACGTTCCAGCAGTCGCCCAGCACAACACATCGCCGTTCAGATCAGTGATCGTGACCGTCGTGTTATTGAATGTTGCCTTGATATGCGCAACGGCCCGGGCCACATTGCGACGAACCTTTTTGCGAACGGCTTTGCTCACACACCCACTCCTTGAAGAAAACTACTCCGCGAAAAACTGCCAGCTCAACCAGGCACCGCACTCTACAGGTAGACTTCAAACCGCGAAAAGACAGGCCTGGCCCACTCCCGACCTCCCGGGTGCCTTCCGGAAGGCTACCGGCTGCCTACCGCATCTCTTTCACACCCTTCTTGCCGGCCACCGTCTTGCGAACACCCTTCCGCGTTCGGGCGTTTGTCCGAGTTCGCTGCCCACGAACCGGCAACCCTCGGCGATGTCGCAACCCCCGATACGAACCAATGTCGCGTAACCGGGCAATATCCTGTTGAATCTTGCGCCTTAACTGGCCTTCAATGACGTATTCCTTGTCGAGCAGCGTCGCGATGCGCGCCAAGTCGTCGTCCGACAACTCCTTCGCCCGCCGCTGCATATCAATTCCCAATTCGCGGCAGATACGAATCGCGGTCGCCCGGCCGATTCCATACAAATAGCCCAGCGAAATGTAGGTGGGCTTTTCCCCCGGAATATCGACACCGGAAATACGCGGCATGCGGCAGACTCCAAAATCAAAAAATGAAACTCACGTCGTTTTTCGTACGCACCCAAGACACGCGTGGCCTGGCTCGTTCGCCATGAAACCAAACACCCAGATCAATCACCCAGATCAATCACCCAGATCGACCACACGGCATCAATCGATCGCCCTCTAGCCTTGACGTTGCTTATGTCGCGGGTTCGAAGAACAGATCACGTAGACACGTCCTTTGCGGCGCACGATCTTGCAGCCTTCACAAATTCGTTTAACACTGGCTCGAATCTTCATCGTATCCTGCACCTGCTGACTAGTCTCCGGGACGGACCCCGGATTATATGGAATGAGGCGTCACGTCCACAAGGCAGCCGCCCCTGCTTTTTTGAATGCTTTTCGTGGATTTCACATTTCCGGCAACGTCAAAATCTCCGGACCGTTTGCTGTAATGGCCACCGTATGCTCAAAATGAACACTCGGTTTTTTATCTTTTGTCTCTACCGTCCAGTGATCCTTCAGAATTCTTACGTTTTTCGTCCCGGCATTTACCATCGGTTCGATTGCCAGCACCAGCCCCGTCTCAAGCCGAAAGTCGTGCCGTTTAAGCTGCGAACTCACGAAGTTTGGCACTTGCGGGTCTTCGTGCATTTCCCGTCCGATACCGTGTCCTACGAATTGTTCGACCACACTGAAGCCGGCATTACGAACGTGCTGCTCCATCGCATGTGCGACTTCCGACCAGCGCTTGCACCGACCGGCCTCACGAATCGCCAGGTTCAAGTTCTCTTCACCAATCTCCATGAGCCGCCGCTTGAGTGGGTCAACTTCCCCAACGGCATACGTCCAGGCCGAGTCGCCGCACCAGCCGTTCAATCGGCATCCTGTGTCAACTTTTACGATATCTCCATTTTCAAGGCGGCGCGGCCCCGGAATGCCGTGAACCACCTCCTCGTTGATCGAAATACAACACACCGCGGGAAACGGTACCTTTCCTGGAACCCCCTTAAACAAAGGTGTTGCCCCGTGCTGCTCGAACAAGCGTTCGACCGCGGCGTCAATCTCGGCCGTCGTGACGCCCGACGAAACCATTCGACCGACTAAACCGTGCGCCTGAGCGACGACCCTGCCCGCCTCGCGCATCAGTTCAATTTCCCGCTCACGCTTAAGCGAAATCACACCAAACCACTCCCCCTGCTGATCGCCGTGCACGCCCTCCGTGCGAATCGCCCCGAGAACCTGCCGGGCTCGATTACGACTCCAGCAACCCCCCATAATTCCGCATGACAAGATGACTATCGATCTTCTGCACGAGGTCGAGCCCCACCGACACGACGATCAACAAACCCGTGCCGCCGAAGAAACTGGCAATGACGAAGTCAATGCTCAGAAAACTCTGAATTACCGTAGGAATGACCGCCACCAGAGCCAGAAACGCTGCCCCCACATAGGTAATGCGAACCATCACACGTTCGAGATATTCTGCTGTGCGCTTCCCCGGACGATGGCCCGGAATGAAACTTCCGTAATCCTTGAGATTATTCGCCATGTCCTTGGGATTAAACGTGATCGCCGTCCAGAAGTAGCAGAAAAAGTAAATCAACCCAATGTAGCAGACGTTATAGATGAACCCGCGCTCGCCACTGAATGAAGGCGCCAGTTGCCGGATGATCCACCAGTCGCCCGCTGACGTCTGGCTGATCTGCTGGAGTATCAGTGTCGGAAACATGAGCAGGCTCGACGCAAAAATAATCGGCATCACACCGGCCTGATTGACACGTAACGGAAGAAACTGCTTCTGGCCGCCCCACACACGCCGGCCCCGAACGTGCTTCGC
>JAYTRB010000016.1:0-5594 GCA_043746425.1 Planctomycetia bacterium | reverse complement strand
TTGATAGAGGGTTGCCAATTGTCCGCGTCAGCCGGAGCAGACTTAGAGATCTCTTATGAGACGATTTTTTGTAGCGGGTAATTGGAAAATGAATCTGTTGGCGAAGACGGCGGCCGAGCTGGCCGGCCATCTGGCCCGAGCCGTGCCTGCCCCGCTGCCTGGCGTGCAGGTGGCAGTGTGTCCTCCGTACCCGTATCTTACGGGCGTCGCCGGAGCGATCGCCCACAGCGGTGTCGAACTGGGGGCGCAGAACGTCTGGGCTGAAAAGCCGGGTGCTTTCACTGGCGAAGTCGCCATCGACATGTTGCGTGATGTGGGTTGCCAATGGGTCATTCTGGGACACAGCGAACGGCGCTTGATTCTCGACGAGACCGACGAACTGATCAGCAAAAAGGTCGTTGCAGCAGTTGCCGGGGGGCTTTCTGTCATTTTGTGCGTCGGCGAAACTCTCGAGCAGCGCCAAAAAAATCAGACCGAACTGGTTCTCGAATCTCAATTGCTGGGGTCACTGACAGGCGTCGGCGAGCCGGCCTTTGGCCACGTTGTCATCGCGTACGAGCCGGTTTGGGCCATCGGAACCGGATTAACGGCCACGACTGACCAGGCAGAATCGGCGCATGCTCACCTACGCACGTTGCTGCAGAGTCGCTACAATTCAGAGATCGCGGCGTCCACACGAATTCTCTACGGTGGCAGCGTCAAGCCGCAGAACGCACAATCGCTGTTGCAGCAGCCGAATGTGGACGGGGCGTTGGTCGGCGGGGCCAGCTTGACGCCCGATGATTTTTTGCCGATCATCCGCGCCGCGGAAGGCATCCAGAAGAGCTGAACGAAATATCGAGTGCCGGAGAGCGACTATGAGTTTGGGAGACTTTCTGCTGTTTTTGTTGGCCTTCGTCGGCTTTTTTTTGATGTTCGTCATTCTGCTGCAGCGCGGGCGCGGCGGCGGTCTGGCGGGCGCCTTCGGCGGACTGGGGGGGCAGAGCGCGTTTGGCACTAAGGCCGGTGACGTCTTTACGGTCATTACCATTGTAACGGTCGTGATCTGGGTCGTTCTGGCATGCTTGACCAGTTGGCGCATTCGCGTCGAGGCCAACGCCTACATGCAAGACCGCCCAGACCGCGAAGAGAGTCAAACGACTGACGATGCACAGACCGATCCGAAAAAAGTCATCGACAATTCTGCTGATGATGAGGCGCTTCCGGCCAATGCCACTGAGAAAAATACCAAGCCTGCTAAAGGCGAGGCCGATGGCAATAAAAGCCGAGTTGACGAGAAGGCCACCGAATCTGATGACAATGCCGCGGCTGGGGACGGTAAGAAACCCAGTTCGCCACCTGCCGACGATAAGTAAGAGCGAGGGCGAAAGTGGGGTGGGTAAGCCAGAGGGCGAAAAGCAATCGAAGAAAAGCCCGCCTGAAGAGAACTGAGATGACGGTTGAGCCATTCGCTCATTTGCTGACGAGGTGTTTGTGTTATTGAGCATGACGGGATTCGGTGACGCGAGATTTCAGGACGATCGTCTGTCGGCCTCGGTCGAAGTTCGCGCCGTCAACAACCGTTATCTCAAGATTTCGACCAAATGTTCAGAAGTCTATGCCGGCCTCGAAGGGGAAATTGAAAGAATCGTTCGTGAGTCGATCAGCCGCGGGACCGTGAACGTGGCCATTCGTGTCGATCGCCTGTCGTCGGCCGAGGAATTTGCATTGAACCCGATTGCCCTAAAGGCTTACTGGTCGCAGCTTCAGGCGGCCGCCAGCGAGTTGGGGGCTCCCCCGCCAATGGAAATGGGGTATCTGCTCTCAGCGCCTGGCGTCGTGGCCGATGAATCGCGGCGTTCGGTCGATTTGCAGGCAGACGGAGCAATCATCCACAAGCTGCTTAAAGCGGCTCTCGATCGCCTGCATCTGTTTCGCGCCGAGGAAGGCCGTTCGATGGAGCGTGACTTGGCTGAAAATGCGAAGCTGATTGGCGAACGCCTGAGCGCGGTGGTGGTGCTCGCGCCGCAGGTTGTGGCCGAATATCGCCTGAAGCTGCTCGAACGTGTCCGCCACCTGCTGAAGGATTCGGGTGTTCCAGCAGCCGAGGCCGACCTGATTCGTGAAGTGAGCATTTTCGCAGATAAAAGCGATATCAACGAAGAGATTACGCGGCTGCGTTCACACCTTGAGCAGTTTCAGGCGTTTATTCGCGAACCGGTTTCGACCGGCCGCAAACTTGATTTCCTGAGTCAGGAAATGAACCGGGAAGTCAATACGATCGGTTCAAAAGCGAATAACGTGGCCATCGCGCATTGCGTCGTTGAAATGAAGGCTGCGGTTGAGAAAATGCGAGAGGTTCTTCAAAACGTAGAATAATGATCCAGGATGAGCCGTCGGGGTCATCCGGCGAGTTTATCCCGCGGGCGGTGTCTCAAACTGCTCAGAATCCTGAGCAGGAGAAACGGTCAGGCGTGAGCGAAACGGGCGATTTTTCGGACATGCAATTTGTGGTTCTTTCTGGCCCCAGTGGGAGCGGAAAGACGACGATAGTCGAACGTCTGCTCGAACGCTCGCCGGTGAAGCTCGTGAAGTCGGTCTCGGCGACGACGAGGAGGCCGCGAAAAAATGAACGCGACGGAATAAACTATTATTTTCTGACGGCAGACGAGTTTGAGGCGCGCAGGGATCGCGAGGAATTCCTGGAGTGCGCCGAGGTGCATGGTACCGGGAACTGGTACGGGACGTTGAAAAGTGAGGTTGAACGGGCTCGCCGTCTGGGGGGGTGGGCTCTGCTGGAGATTGACGTGCAGGGAGCGCTTCAGATTTTGCGGAGCTACCCCAGAGCCCTCACGATTTTCCTGAGGACTTCGTCGGAAGCGGAATACGAAAAGCGGTTGCGCGGTCGGGGAACTGATGCTGAGGAAATTATCCAACGTCGGCTGGCCAACGCGCGAAACGAATTGAAGCACGCCCCGGTTTATCGGTTTCAGGTCGTCAATGACGATCTGGATCGGGCAGTTGGGGAAATCGTCAATATTGTCTCGTCTTGGGAAGAGGAAGCACATGCTGGATGAACTTAAGGAAGAGCAGATCGTCAACAAAGTTGGCGGGCGGTTCAAATTGTCGACGTTGATTCAAAAGCGGCTTGTGGCCCTCAACCGCGGAGCGCGGCCGCTGGTCGAACTCCAGACGAAGAATCCCATGGAAGTCGTGATTCAAGAAATCATGCAGGACAAAATCTACCTTGATCCGATGGGTAAAGTAGCGATTGCCGACGATAAGCGGCCCCATTCGAACGAGGACGCTGGCCCGAATCTCGACGATCTCTAAAACTCTGGCCCCGAGAGGCTGTGGCACAAATCAAAAGGCCGCACCGCTCATAAGGCTATCCTACAGGCGCCAGCATGCACGGATCCGAAATTGTTCTGGGCGTCACGGGTGGAATCGCGGCCTATAAATCGGCTGACTTGACGAGCAAGCTCATACAGGCCGGTGCTGCCGTTTCGGTCGTAATGACCCCTTCGGCTCGTAAGTTCATCGGGGCGACGACATTTGAAGCGCTGACGAATCGCCCCGTGAATTGGCAGTTGTTCTCTCCCAGCGAACACCCGCAGGGAGAGCATATCGGCCTGGCGCGCCGGGCAAAGCTGTTGGTTGTGGCTCCGGCCAGTGCTGACGCGCTGGCCAAGTTCGCCCACGGAATCGCCGACGATTTGCTGTCAACGCTGTACCTGGCGTATACCGGCCCGGTTCTTCTGGCGCCGGCGATGAATAGCGACATGTGGGCCAAAGCTTCGGTGCAGCGCAATGTCGCCCAACTCAAAGCCGACGGCGCACAGTTCGTCGATCCCGGTCAGGGCTGGCTGAGTTGCGGCACCGTCGGGCCTGGGCGAATGGCCGAGCCCGACGAGATTTTCGCAAGAGTGTGTCAATTTCTGGCCTGTTCGGGCTGACCATTTCTATCGCCCGTCGAAATGCGGTTTGAACAGCGCCAGGCCGTTCTGCGATTTCCGCGTGGATGAGCCGAAAAAAAACTTTATACTGCCAGGGTACTCCCATTTGAGCGATCTCAGCGTGGGGCGTGTAATTTCAGCATGCAGGCCGGAAAATTCTCCTGCAATCAATGCCAGCCGGCGCACGGCCGGTTCTGAATGGGTGGGTAGAGCGCTCAACCTTCCCGTCGCCGCGCCACTCTGGCGTTCCGGCCACCGATTTCAAATTACCGAACTACCCCCGTGCACCCTGATTTGCGTCCTGCCGGGGCAGAGCGATAGAATTAGGATCGGGCGCACTAGGATTCGCAATCAGGAATGGTGTCAACCGCATGTTCGTCATTACGCGAAAGCCTCGAAAGCGTCCGGTCATCACCGGCGACACGATGGCGACGGTCAATTCGCCCCTAATTCCCTGTTCTATGAAACCGTGAAGCGATGCATCGTTTAGAATCTTACCCACTCTGGCTGGGAAGCTCCGGAGATGTTGCAGATTTGCGTCATCTCCTCAATCTTGGGGTTCGCGGAATCGTTGACCTGGCCTTGAACGAACCCGTACCGCAACTCCCGCGGGACATCCTCTACTGCCGTTTTCCCCTTGTGGACGGTGCGGGCAACGATCCGTGGATGCTGGTTTCGGCGATTGACATGGTCGCGAATTTATTAAAGTTGCAGCTTCCTACGCTTGTCTTTTGCAGCGCTGGCTTGAGCCGCGCCCCCGCGATCACTGCGGCCGCACTGAGTTCATTTTCGGCAACGGCGCCCGAGGAGTGCCTGAAGCGCATCTCCAGCCTCGTAACGCACGACGTTAACCCCGGCTTCTGGAATGATGTTATGAGCGTTTGTCGCGCCCGGCAGAACCAGACAACGCTCGCTTGAGCAAACAGCGTCAGTGCAGGGCCATCCATCGCCATGCCTGCGCGCCGAGCTGTTTGAATGGGAGCTGAACGCAATACACTTCCAGGCAGTTATGCGGATGTTTCCAGACGTTCATAAAACGGGATGGCCCCACGACGACGCTGATGCAGAACATCGGCTGCCTC
Source organism: Planctomycetia bacterium (assembly GCA_043746425.1). Taxonomy (GTDB): domain Bacteria; phylum Planctomycetota; class Planctomycetia; order Planctomycetales; family Planctomycetaceae; genus JACQFH01. Next base: position 577 of record JAYTRB010000016.1, on the reverse strand, counting down.
ATGCGCCGCACCGTTGCACAGTTGAAGGGCAATGTCGCTTCGCCGTGTGCCAGAGATATGGAGGCGATGACGCGCCAGGAATAGCCAACGGCCGAGCCAAGTTGGTAGAGCCGGGGCGCATTCGGGCAGCCGGGTCAGTCGGCACCTTCGGTAGAGTGTCGACGGATGAACCGAGCGGAAGCCGACCGCGCATACTGCGCCGCACGCGATTCCATTGAACGGTACGAATTCATGCCTGGCGAGCACCAGCCCCGTCGGCCCCGGCCGTCGGTGGCGATCATTGCCATCCGACAGGGCACCTGCATACGCAGTTCGCGACCGTCACGTCGCCTCAGACGTAATGCTTCATCCGAGCCGATGAATCATAACGCGCAGCAGATTTGACAATTGATGAAATTTCCGTCTTCGAGAATGCGTGATCCATGCTTGACACCGTTGCGATAAGAACGCATAACAGCGGTGTTGTAATAGTTGAAGAAAGGGCCAGACATGAAAGAGTTGATTTTTATCTTCGGTGTCGTCGCTGCTTCGGTTGCGGCGAGCAGGGGGCTGCACTGGGCAGCGAGTGCGGCATCGG
>JAYTRB010000015.1:0-4252 GCA_043746425.1 Planctomycetia bacterium | reverse complement strand
GAAGATCTTGTTAAATTGCGCTGTGCCAGTCTGCTCGAAGCCTACGGCAAATTGCGGGTCAATGCCCAGTCGCAACGCGATGCCCATGCCCATCTGGCTTTGGCGCGGTGGTGCCTGACAAATCATCTCGACAAAGAAGCCCGCCAGGAAGCCGTCGATGCACTGACTCTCGAACCCGATCGCGAAGATGCCAAACGGCTGTTGCGGAATGTCGACGAGACGCTGCTCGCAAAACAAAACCCGTCGCCTCCGCGGGTTCACGACGATCCCATGCGGGCTGCTCGGCAGGCGGCCGCCGCGAACGACGATGCCGTCTCCCTGGGGGGGTTGTCGCGTGAATTGGCACTTCGCTTCTCGCGTCGCATTCAACCGATTCTAGTCAACAATTGCACTTCCGCCGGGTGTCATGGGCGTGATTCACAAACGGGACTGAGACTCTACAAGGTGACGCCTGGAAAAGACGCCAGCCGCTACATCGCTGAGCGAAATCTAGCCGAGGTCTTGCAGCAGATTGATGCAAATGCCCCCCGTTCAAGTCCCTTGCTGACGGCCTCGCGGGGCAACCACGGTCGGCGAGGACGGCCGGTATTTGCGGGGCCGCGCGGCGAAGATCAATCCGCAGAATTGCAGAAATGGATCACCGCCGTCGCCAGAGAAGGTGCGATTCGTGAAAAGCTTGGCGATCAGGTCGCGCGACGAAAGAACGCGGTCGAGCCGGTTTCGGCCAGCCATATCGGGCACGACCGATCGGCTGCCGGAAGAGACGCCGGCTCGAGCGCCACGAATCATTCGTCGAAAGAGAGTTCTGTTGGACCAGCCCCTCTTCCGGCACAAGGCCCACTTCCGCCAGCCCGCGACGACCCGTTCGCCCCGGCGCTGTTCAATCGAGGCGGTGGATCGCGATAAGGGTGTCTCATCAACAGCAGAAGTGCGCGATAAGGCGCGCGTAGAGCGCCGTACCAAGCTCGAGTTGTTCAAGAGCGATCCATTCGTCGCTGGTATGTGCCTGGGCAATGTCGCCCGGCCCAAGAACGAGAATGTGCTGCAGCTCCCCGAGCATGGCACCGTCGGTTCCGTAGGCCACGGTGCGCGGCGCTGAGCGATCGGCCAGGCGGAGCACCTCCTGCACGAAGGCTGATTGCGGATCGACGTAAAGCGGCTGGCCCGAGTGTTCGCGCTTGAACTCGATACCACAGCGCTCGGCCGCAGATCGGGCGCGTTGCATGAGGACTTCGGCATCCTGGCCCGGCATGGGACGAAAGTAGACCGTACAAATGCTCTGGGGTGGGGTGATATTGATGGCTGACGTATGGTCGTTGATTCCAATGTTCCAGCTCACGCCGGGGGGATCGAATTCGGAATTCTGCCACGCTGCATCGCCTTCGAGCTCATCGTGAATGGTCCGCATTTCGGCGAGAAAAGGAATCATGGCGAGATTGGCATTGATTCCCCGATTGGTGCTGGAGTGAGCCGCGCGCCCTTGCGAAATCGCTCGAAAGCCGTATGTCCCCTTGTGGGCGTACACGACTTCCAGACAGGTCGGTTCGCCCACGATGCCGCGGCTGTTGCCCGCGACAATTTCCCGGTAAAGCCGCGAACGCTCGACGACTTCTTTGGCCCCGCAGTAGCCAATTTCCTCGTCGGCTGTACAGATGACGTAGATCGGCCGTTTCAGTTTCTCGGGGGGAACCTGGGCCGCAGCCGCCCACATGCAGGCGATTGACCCCTTCATGTCGCAACTGCCTCGGCCATAAAGGCGGCCATCTTTAACGGTTGGCTCGAACGGTCCCTGTGCTGTTGAATTCCAGGAGTCGGCGGGCACAACGTCGGTATGGCCAAAGTATGCCAAACCACCTGTCCCGGGCCCTTTTTTGGCGATGACGCAGGCTTTTCGAACGCCCTGTGCATCGTCGTATTCCAAGCGCTCGATCGCAAACCCAAGTTCACGCAGCGTCTGTTCGGCAAAATCGGTGACCGGAACATTTGAGGTCCGGCTGATCGAACCGAAACTGACGAGATGTCGAGCATAAGCCAAAGCTTGCATGAGTTCCTCCGCAGTCAAATTAGCGAAACGAATCAACGATGTCCAATGCGTTTCCGCCCGAGCGTCCTGTGCAACCGTTAAATTTTTCGACGTCGTACTCGGTTTTGTCCAAGTCGATTATCCATTAGGACCGATACTCCAGTTACAGCGTGGATTACCACTACAGACCGTACATTCGTACGGGGGGCCGGGCGAATGAGAAAACTTTCCTGCTATGTTTCGCAGAGGACCGGGAAGATGACACGAGTCCGCTGTTTCGCGCTTGCAATTCTGATCAGCGTGTGCTGTTTTGGGCACACTCAGATCTTTGCTCAATCGGGTCAGATGGCCCCGGGGTACGGGCCCGGTGCAAATTTTGCACCCGGCGGCGACTGTCCCCCGTCGCCCTATCAGCCATTCGATCCGCTGCCTTCCAGCCCAGGCTATTTCGGTGCCGACGAAGTCGAGCCGTCCTACAACCGCTTTGGCCCTTTGCTGAAGACCGATGGCGGGTTTGTGCGGGTAGAATACTTGAATTACAACATCGGCAACCCCGGCCATCAATTGCTGGGCGCACCCGTCGCGGGCGTGATCGATTCGACCCAACCCTTCGTCGCCTTTGCCCCGGGGACGACCTTGCCGGTCGCGCTGGCTACCGTCCCCACCACCGACGGGATTAACCTGGAAAACAACAGTGGCGTCCAGGTGACCGGGGGGATCAATTTCATCGAAGGTGGCAGCATTGAGGTCAGCGCTTTCATGCTGGCTCGCAAACAGAGCGGCTTCGTTCTCGATAACCTCGGGGGGCCGACCGACCTGACGAACTTCGGTCAACCGGGAGCCGTTGTTCCCGCGGTGATCGCCACGAGTACACAGTTCAACGGCCAGCCATCCGACCACCTGCTCCTCTACAATCAATCGTACCAGGCGATCATGCAGTCGCAATTATGGGGTGCCGAAGCGAACTATTTCTACGACTATGACGCCGTCGGACTGGTTCAGTTCCGCCCATTGCTCGGCGTACGTTACCTGAATTTAAGTGAACGACTGACCCAGCAGGGAACGTTCGTCGACCCGGTACTTGGCGGGGCGCCGATCGTGTCAACCATTGATGCACAAACGATGAATAACCTCTGGGGCGGACAAGTCGGGTTCCGGCTCGAGGTCGTTTCAAAGTACCTACAGGTCGGCATTACCCCGAAATTGCTGCTATTAGGCGACAGCATGCTGGTCAATGTGTACAGCAACCACTTGCGTACGAATGCCGACCCCTCAGTCGGATCTTCAGATTTTAGAAATTCATTTTCTCTGGGTGGAGACGTCAGCACGTATGCTCAAATCAACGTCACACCGCGATTCTCGCTACGAGCGGGCTACAACTTTATCGTTTTGAGCCATGTGACTCGTCCGCAACGAGACGTGGTTTACAACGACAATGGGGCCTCGGCGCCGCCAGCGATTTCTTCGCAGATTGACATGAAGGGCATATTTTTCAGCGGGTTCTCGCTGGGAGTCGAGTACCGGTTCTAGTTGAATCCGCAGAGCAGACAAGAGCACAGCCCGGTTGCAGGTCGCAACCGGGCTGTTGTACTTTAACGTCGCTGTCGCGGCACGATCGGCTAAAAAGCCCAGCCGATTCTTAAACAGGCTGCCCACGCGATTCTCGAAGCGGATCAGCTCTTCTTTTCCTGGACGCGCGTCTTGGAACGCGGCGTTTTTTCTTCGTCCGTATTCTTTTCGCGCTCGCGAGCCAGCCCCTGCGCCCGGGCGACGATTTGACGAGCCGCCATCAACTGAACATCGCTGAAATAGGGGTCTGCCGGCAATCCGAACATGTTCTCAACATCTTTTTCTTTCAGCTTTTCCCAACTCATCTTATTGCTGACATTCCAAACGGCCGCTTGCACTGCCGGCTTGTCTTGATCGAATTTTCCTGTTGCGACCATGACTACCAGTTCTTGCAGCACCGGATCACTCGTGAAATCTTCGAGCTTGACAAGTTTGTAGGTCATCTTGGGACGTGGCTCTGCCTTGCCATGTTCGAGGCAGACTGTAGTCAGTGGCACTTGGACCGTCTTATCGGGTGGGATCGACATGAAACCGCCGCCCATGCCACCACCCATTCCGCCACCCATACCACCCATGCCGCCACCCATGCCGCCCATGCCACCACCCATGCCACCCATGCCACCGCCCATTCCTTGACCACCGCCCATACCGCCCCCCATT
>JAYTRB010000014.1:0-6284 GCA_043746425.1 Planctomycetia bacterium | reverse complement strand
ACCTCCAGCAGGCAGGCGTTCAAGACCCTCGCCTTGATTCGTGAACTGGAGTCTGGCATGCGGTTTGCAAGAAGTGACTCGAACAAAACCAAGGAGAATTTTATGCGCTGTCGCGGGTTTACTCTGATCGAACTCCTAGTCGTCATTGCCATCATTGCCGTTCTCGTTGCGCTCTTGTTGCCGGCAGTGCAGCAGGCCCGGGAGGCCGCCCGCCGGGCGCAGTGCAAAAACAACCTCAAACAGATCGGGTTGGCCATGCACAATTACCATTCGTCTTTAAATGTGTTTCCACCGGGATATGTCTCGGGGGCGCCCTATCCGGCAACGACCAATGGCTGGAGCTGGTGTGCGATGATCCTGCCCTACCTCGATGGCGGCCCTTTATACAACGCGATCAATTTTCAATTGCCTGTCGAGCATCCCGCCAACGGGGCGGCAGTGGGCACGCGCGTGCCGGGGTTTGTCTGTCCCAGCGATCAAGTCGTCGGGGGCGCCTTCCCGATCAGCGACGCGCTCGGCAAAGTCGTAATCGCCGCGGCCGGACTCTCGAGCTATGCCGCCACGGTCGGCGATGACAGCAGCGATGCCGATGGCTTTTCGGGGAATGGCGCCTTCTACCGCAACAGCGCGACCAGAATCGCAGACATTCAAGACGGGACGAGCACAACCGTTCTGGTTGGCGATCGCGCCTGGGGAATGGCGAACGGCGCCTGGGCAGGCGCACCCAATAATGGCATCGTGCGAGCGGGCAGCTTCAATCCGTGGAACCTGGCCACGGCGAATAGTCCCATCTTCATGCTGGCCCATAACAACTACATTAATATTCGCACTGACAGCGACGGGGGAATGGATGACTTTTCAAGCTTTCACGTCGGTGGCGCGCAGCTCTTATTCGCCGATGGGTCGGTGCGGTTTCTCGCCAGCATTACTTCTGACGGCCCACTTCGCCGCGCGTTCTGGGCGATGGGAACACGGGCAGGGGGCGAGGTCGTTCAGGGGCTTGAGTAAGCCTCAATGATCTGCCGAAGGCGCCTGTATCGGCTCGGCGCAGTTCGAATTGATTCGCGCCATTCGCAGATAATTCCGGTTTCGTTCTGACACAACTCTGGCCGGTAGATGACTTTCAAAATCTGGTTGTCGGCTTTCAGTTTCAGTCGGCCACTTCGTTTTCAAAGTCGGCCATCTGGGCTTCTTGCAAGAAACGGACCTGGGCTCGCAATGGCGGCGTCGCCGGATCGCGTACGATGCGGCGGTAGGTGCCGTCCGGCTGCATCTCGCGGGTCTTCACGTTGTCTCCCAGCAGGGTCGGCAGAATGCGGTGCAGCATGCGCCGCTTCAAGGTCGGTTCGATGAGTGGAAACATAAGCTCAACGCGGCGGCGAAAGTTTCTGGGCATCCAGTCGGCGCTAGCCATAAGCACATCTGCCTCATCGCCCTGCCCAAAGACATAGACGCGGCTGTGTTCGAGAAACCGGTCAAGAATGCTGTACACGCGAATATTTTCAGAAATCCCGGGGATCCCTGGACGCAGGCAGCATGACCCGCGAACCAATAGGTCGATCGGCACGCCGGCCTGCGAAGCCCGATACAACCCGACGATGACGTCGGGACAGACCAGTGCATTGAGCTTGGCAATGATTCGTCCTCCCTCGCCGCTTTTGGCGCGCTCGGTCTCGCGCGAGATGAACTCGAGTATCTTTCGTTCGAGATCCTGGGGCGAAACGGTAAACCGCTGCCAGGCGTGCCCGTAAGAATAACTGGTAAGGAAATTGAACAGGGCTGTGGCGTCTTCGCCGAAACGCCGGCGGCAGGTAAACAGCCCGAAATCGGTGTAAATTCGGGCGGTAGTCGCATTGTAGTTGCCCGTTCCCAGATGCACATAGCGCCGCAGTTTCTCGCCCTCGCGTCGCACGACCAGCGTCACCTTGCAGTGCGTCTTGAGATTTACGAATCCGTAAACGACGTGCACACCAGCCCGTTCCATCTGCCGCGCCCATTTTACGTTCGACTGTTCGTCAAACCGAGCCAACAGCTCGACCACGGCCGTGACGTTCTTTCCTTTTTCAGCGGCGCTGATGAGCGCTCGAATTACGGGGCTTTCGTTTCCCGCGCGATACAGTGTCTGCTTGATGGCCAGCACGTCGGGGTCTTCTGCCGCCTGCAGCAGAAAATCAACCACGCACTGAAATGACTCATACGGGTGATGAATCAGAACATCGCGCTTGCGGATTGTGCGGAAGATGTCGGCCCCTTCCTCAAGCCCCGCGGCTCGTCGTGGAGTAAACGGCTCGTCGCGCAGCAGCGGATGTTTCTCCAGCGTGTTGTACCAGTCCATGAACGCCGTCAGGTCGAGCGGCCCATCGATCTCATACAACTCAGGCGAAAGCAGCCCGAGCGGCCGGCGAATCGAATCGAGCAGCTTTTCGTTGGTTCCGGCGGCGATCTCAAGCCGCACGGCTTCGCGATGCCGTAGAGCCTTGAGCCCCTCTTCGACCGCTTCCGACAGGTCGTGCAGCACCTGGTCGCCGTCGATGTCAAGATCGGCGTCGCGCGTGATCCGCATCGTCGTCCAGCAGACGATCTCTGACCCGCCAAACAATTGGCCCAGCCGCGAGGCAACGAACTGTTCCAGTAATATGTAGTGATCGGTTTCGCCCGGAAAGCGAATCAGCCGCGGAAGAACAGTCGGCAATTGAACGACTGCCAGCAGTTTCTTGGGGGCCCCGGGGCGATATGCTTTCTGTTCAATAATGGCGGCAATATACAATCCGCGACTGCGCAGGTGGGGTGTAGGATGGCTGGGATCAATCGCCATCGGTGTCAGCACGGGAAAAACCGTCTGCTGAAAATATTCGTCAATATAAACTTTCTGCTCTGGTGACAGGTCAGACGGCGCCAACAGACTGATTCCCGACTCTGCCAGCCGGGGAAGGACCTGATCTCTGAGGCACGCATATTGCCGGGCGACCAGGGCTTGCGTCCGCGCATGAACCAGATGAAACTGTTCGTGAATGCTCAGTTGCTCGGGAAGGCGATCTTCGGGCTCGGCCATGCCCTGCAATTGCGAGCGCAGCCCCGAAACCCGAACCATCATGAATTCATCGAGGTTGCTGCTGAAAATGCTGAGGAATTTCAGACGCTCGAGCAGCGGATTGGTTTCATCTTCGGCTTCTTCTAGAACCCGCGCATTGAATTCGAGCCAGCTCAATTCGCGGTTGACGAAGTGTGCCGGTCCAATTTGCTCGGGTCCGATTGCTCTTTCCTGTTCCGTGACACTTGCCATAATTGGGTCGGTTTGCAACTCTGGTTTCTGAAGACGAAATGCCGTGGTGAGACGGCGGTGCTCTATCGGGCCTGCCAGCTTCCCTGCTGATTCCAGCTTCCATTCTAAAGAGGAATCAGCCGAACAGAAAGCGTGTATCAAAGGTCGTCGAAGTGTGTGCCGCCGTCGCGGCATGACTGGAATGTAAAGTGACTGAAGAATTGCGGACAGTAAGACAAAGCCTGCGGAATTGGTCGTGGCGGGAGGGCGGCAGCCGACTTTCTGCCGATCATTTTTTCGGCGGCCATTTTTGCGGCTAAAAATGAAATGAGGATGGAACAGATGAGCCTGCTTTCGATTGTCTTGATTTCCGCCGCATGCCTTTTGGCCGCCTACTATTCTTACGGTCCCTTGCTGGCGCGATTGCTGCAGCTGCGAAGCGACGTTTCGACACCGGCCGTTTCGATGCGCGACGATGTCGATTATGCCCCGATTGACTCGAAATTCCTGCTCAGTCAGCATTTTTCTGCGATTGCGGCCGCCGGACCGATCGTCGGCCCCATTCTCGCCGGGATCGCGTTCGGATGGTTACCGGCCCTGCTGTGGATCCTGATCGGCTCGATATTCATTGGCGGGGTGCATGACATGACGGCCCTCGTGGCCTCGATTCGCCACAAAGCCCGTTCGATCGCCGAGGTTGTTCGCGATCACATGAGTACCCGGTCGTACATTCTCTTTCTCAGTTTTGTCTGGCTGGCGCTGGTTTACATCATCGTGGCGTTCACCGACGTGACGGCCACTTCGTTTCTGGGAGAATTAACGCTCGATGACGGCTCAGCAGCGACCGCGGTCGACGTTTCCCAGGAACTTGCCGTGGCCGGGGCGGCCGCCAAATCGAGTGTGCCGAAAATCACCGGTGGCGGTATTGCCACTTCGTCGCTGCTGTATCTGGCGCTACCCCTTATCATGGGCCTGCTGCTGAAGTACACGAAACTCACCGTCAATTGGGCGACCGTCATCTTCGTACCGCTGGTCGGAATCGCCATCTGGGTAGGGCAATATATTCCCTTCGACATTGCCCAGATCTGGAACCTGAGTCCCGCCACGGCGCAAAAGGCGTGGAACGTCGTGCTAGTGCTGTATTGCGTAGTAGCTTCTGTGCTCCCCATGTGGCTGCTCTTACAGCCCCGCGGCCACCTCGGGGGATACTTTCTCTATGTGGCCTTGGCCGGCGGAATGCTGGGGCTGATATTTGGTGGTCAAACGGTTCAATATCCGGCGTTTACCGATTGGACGGTCACCGTCAGGGACAAGGAACTCAGCCTCTTCCCGATGCTCTTCATTACCATCGCCTGCGGCGCCTGCTCAGGTTTTCATTCGGTCATTGCCTCGGGGACGACCTCGAAACAGCTCCGTTCAGAACCCGACGCACGCCTCATCGGTTATGGCTCAATGCTGCTCGAAGCCATGGTCGCCATTGTCTCGCTGTGTTGCGTGATGATGCTCGTTCCGGGAGATCCCAACCTTGCCAAGGGCCCGAATTTCCTCTATGCGCGGGGCATCGGCAATTTCCTCGGCGTGCTCCATATTCCTCCTTCATTCGGCGTGGCGTTTGGACTCATGGCGTTTACGACGTTCGTGTACGACACGCTCGACGTCTGTACGCGGTTGGGCAGGTATATTTTGCAGGAACTGACGGGAATGCAAGGCGCCGCTGGCCGCTGGTTGGCAACAGGTCTGACGGCAGGCGTCCCCATGATTTTCCTGATCTGGCAGCCGACTGATGCCAATGGCAAGGTTGTCGAGCGGTGGCGCATCTTCTGGGATCTATTCGGTGCCAGCAATCAGCTATTGGCCGCGCTCACGCTGCTGGGAGTGACAGTCTGGCTGTGGCGCACGTATCGCGCCAAATGGGTGCTGGCCGTCACCGGAATCCCCTGTCTCTTCATGTATGTGATGAGTATGTGGGCACTCACGCTGATTCTCTGGCCCCTCTTTTCGGCAGTCCGATCGTGGAAGATCGACACGTCGGGGCCGCTCGGCAGTCCCGTCCCGTGGGTGGCTCTGGTTCTCGCGACGCTGGGTGGCCTGATTCTCGTTGAGGCGATTCGCATCGTCTTGTCGGGCATTTCACGTCCTCCCAAGCCAGATTCCCGAGCGCTGCCGGCGGCAACCTGATCGCCATGCCTTTTGCGGCCGTCTTTCGCGATCATTTCGTTATGTTTCGGTCACAGGCCAGGTTCCGCAACTCGTTGAAGTGCGCCTCACCCTTTCAGCCCCGTCCCCTCATAGTCGACCTCTGTCAGTCGGCTTTGTGGAGGGCCGGATAGGTCGTGAATTTCTTGGGCCGCGATTTCGAGCAACCGCACAGCTTCCTGGGCGGCGTCCTCGAGCCTGGCGGTCGTGGCATCGTCCAGTCGGCTGGGAACGCCCCCCTGCCAATAATTTGTCAATGGCGACGGACTCGAATGGCGAATGCCCCCCAAATAAACGCCGGCCATGACGAACACGCGCGCCTCCCAGAACTGGCCGTCGGGCCGCGGTGGAATGATTCGCTCTGAGAGAAGATACTGCCCCGTGAATTCGCGCGGCTCCGCGCCAAAATCGGCCACTTGCACGCCATAGCCCCCCCAACCGACGCGCGGCTTCAAGACGAAGCCTGCTCGGAACAGGTCGGCTCGTTCCCTGAGAAGTCGACGTGCGTCGTTGGTGCTTGAAACGGCGAAACACTGCGCGACGCGAAACGTTTTCGCCGAGGTAAGGGCTTGCGAACAGTCAAGCTTGTCGCGAACCGTGACCCAGACCGCATTGGGGTTAATCACGACGACTCCCGCTCGCTCGTACGTCCAGGGAAGACTATACCACCAGCGAAAGATGCTTCCCGGTGTCACGCGGCGGCCGTCGCGCGCGACCAGCTCGCCGCGCAGCTCCTGGTTGTCTTCGACATTGCAGATGAACGGGGCTCGATCGAGGTGCTTCGACAAATGCCGGCCGATGAAACAGGCGTCTTCGTCAGCCGCGG
>JAYTRB010000013.1:0-4832 GCA_043746425.1 Planctomycetia bacterium | reverse complement strand
GAAACGGCGTTCGGAACTGAAAATGTAGCCCGACGGGGATGGGGAAAAGTTCGCCCCTGCCGACCCCCGCATTATACAATGCAACGTCCTTGCGATCTCTCTCGTGGAAACCATGACGACGCTCACCCACTCTCTCAAAGCCGAGGCGACCCGGCTGGGTTTTGAATTGGTCGGCATCGCACCGGCGGTGACCCCCGCTGGTGTCCATGAATTTGTCGACTGGATCGAGCGCGGCTACGCGGGAGAAATGAGTTATCTCGAACGGCGACAGGCTGCGTACCATCATCCACGGCATGTGCTCGATGGCGTCCGCAGCGTCGTCATGCTGGGGCTCAATTACAATCCGCAGACTCCGCCGGCACGCGGTCACGCGCACCTCGAAACAACAGGCGCCGCGCAGATGCTTTCAGGGGACGTCTGCCCATCGGCAATCGCAGTTCCGGCACGCGTCGCGCGTTACGCTCAGGGCCGGACCGATTATCACGACGTGATGCGCGCCAAGCTGCGCCGGCTGACTGCGTTTCTGAAAAGCGAATCGCCCGGTTGCAAAGCCCGCGGAGTTGTCGACACGGCACCATTGCTTGAGCGAGATTTTTCCCGCCTGGCGGGGCTGGGGTGGTTCGGGAAGAACACTATGCTCATCAACAAACGGCTCGGAAGCTGGTTCTTCCTGGCCGGGCTGCTCGTCGACCTCGAACTCGACTATGACCCGCCGCACACCACCTCGCATTGTGGCACGTGCACCAGATGCCTCGATGCCTGCCCAACCGACGCGTTCGTCGCGCCGTACGTCCTCGATTCCCGCCGCTGCATTTCGTATCTGACCATCGAACACCGCGGACCAATTGCCGACGAACTGAAGGCGCAAATGGGAGACTGGCTGTTCGGTTGCGACATCTGCCAGGAAGTCTGCCCCTGGAATCGCAAGGCCCCCGTCACTTCTGAACCGGCCTTCCAGGCGCAAGTCGGAATGAATCCTGCCGACGCGGCGGCGCTCTTGGAACTTTCCGAAGCCGACTTCCGGCAGCACTTCGAACGCACGGCCCTCTCGCGTCCCGGACGGGCCGGCCTCATCCGAAACGCGGCCATTGTGGCCGGCAATTCTCGCTCCCCCGCGGCAATTCTTGGGCTGAGGGGCGCACTCGATAACCCTGACCCGATTGTCGGCGATGCCGCAGCCTGGGCGCTGAGGCAGCTCCCCCTGCCGGTCGAGGAAGGCAGCGGGTCTTACAATTCCGGACTGGCGTCGTCGGCCAATGAATCAGTTGAGTCTGACACGGGCAAGGGCCGGGCTTGAGCGGGCTCTCTCTCTGCCCCTGCGAGCCGACGTTTGCGGCTCCCTGAGTTGGGCGGCGCAATGTTATTTTCATCGCCGCCAGAAGAAGATTGATCAGATCGCGAGGCCACGCTTTGGCCCTTGCCCGAATCTTCGACCGGGGGCTCAGATTGCGAGGGAGCACGCAGCCCAAAGTTCGGAGAAGGGCCACTGTCGCCCGCAGATTCCTTACCGCCCGACAAGGCGCAGCCGCTGGTCAGCAGCAGGAATCCGGTCAGCCACACGAATCGCTTGCAGCGCTGCATCAGTGCATCTCCCGGGGCGGCACTTGGTCAACTTTTTATCAACGAGCGTGTCAGTCGGCCACGCGTGGGGATAACAAATCGCCGCGCGGCGCTGGTCTTCTTTTTTTACGCGGTGGTTCGCCAAGTCACCCATCCGTGTTAAACATTCCACCCCCGGCTGACGCAAGCCGTTCTTAGCACCTTTGGCCGAGCGCGAAAAGAGCGGTTTCGATCGGATGAGATCCCGCGCGGCGTCCAGAAACTCAGCCCCCGGGGGAAATCTCCGGGGGCTGAGTTGTCTTTAAAACTTTATCGCGCAATCGCCGACAGTTGCCTACCGCTTCGAGCGTTTCGTTTCGGTCTGGGCAATCTCCGGGAAAGCCGGCCCGCTGACAGACTGAGTTCTCTTGCGAGCCACCCACTGGCCGATCGGCCGCTTCGCCTTCTGTGCCAATTCGTTTTCGTCGGCCGCAGCGCCCGCGGCAGGAGTGATTCCATCCTCTGAGGCGGCCGGGATTCGGATGGAACCCTGATCGTCGGGACGGAGCGAGGTCTTTCTGGGGGGCTTCGAATTGCCCGAATTTGAGCCGCTGCGATCGGGGAAGACGTCCCCGTCTCCTTCGTCGGCGCGATTCAGAGAGGCGGGGTTCTTGCTCGTCCGTTCAGTGGCCGCTTTGCGACTGTCGCGCGGCTGAATCGCAATCCGTTCGCCATCGGCGGTAGGTTGCAAGGCCGTGGTCGTTGTGGGGGCTGCGGCGGGCACGCCGAACGCAAGGCTGCTCCCCATCGGCACCGTCTTGTAGACCACGACTGGCCGTTGCGTGACGATTTCCTGCGCGACCATCTTCACCGTATTCACTGCGACTTTGCGACTGGTGGTGACGGGAATCATTTTAGCAACCTGGTAGTTGACCGTCTGCGTGCCGCGTACGGCCACCTGCCGCGACACAGGAACCTGCTCTACCACGACGTTAGGAACGTAAAGGCGTTCGACAGAGAATCGCGGGGTAAAGGCCATTCGCAGGCTGTAGCCAGCGCGGTTTAAGGACCCGAACAGATCGGGGCGGCTGTCATACTGACAAGGGGAAATCATCGGCCGTTCGTGGTACTGCGACACCCAATGGCCACAGTCGCGCTGCACGGTGCGCATTTCGGTGACGTTCTGGTACGTCACGGTGGGAATCTCTGCGGTCTTCGATTCGACGACCTGGCGATATTCCGTCACAGGCTGATCGACGTAAGTCGTTTCAACGACGGGTCGCTGCACGGTTTGGCGAACCTCGCGGTACTCGGTGACGGGCACGGTTTGAAGGCAGACCGCAGGCCGGACCGGAGGGGGGCAGCAACTTGTACAACAGTAGGGCCAGAATTGTGCGAAGGCGGGGCTGGCGGCGCCGGCGCAAGCCAGCACTCCCGTTAGAATCAAGACGCGAAAACTCCTGAGAAACATGGGGTCATCCTCATGTGCGGGGGAAATGAAGAGACGGGCGGAAAATGCGACGGGGAGCACGTGATCGAGGGGACGTAGCGGCGGAAGAATGGGGCGCTGGGTGCGCCGGGAACCGGCCCTTGGGTGTCCCCCTCCGTCATTGCGGCAGGTGATGTATCGGAATCGGCCGTTTGGGTCAAGCCCGGAAAACCGGTGTGTCAGTCTCGCGGAACCGTTTTTCTGCACATTTCTGCGGGAGTGAAACACGAATTGACAAGATCTGCCCCCCGGCATATCGTGCGCGGTACGGTGCTTAAGAACGACATTCGACAAAAGCCGATCGGGGATCAAGGATGATCATCAGCAGAACGCCCTATCGCATCTCGCTTTTCGGCGGGGGCACCGACTACCCGGCCTGGTACCATATCCACGGCGGAGCGGTGCTGGCGGCCACGATCGATAAGTACTGCTACCTCACGTGCCGATATTTGCCCCCCTTCTTCAAGCACCGGTCGCGTATCGTCTACTCGAAGATCGAATCATGCCACTCGAACGACGAAATCGCCCACCCGTCGGTGCGGGAAGTGCTCAAGCACCTGAAGATTACCCGGGGAATTGAAATTCACCACGATGGCGACCTGCCCGCACGCAGCGGAATGGGGTCGAGCTCGGCCTTTACCGTCGGGTTACTGCACGCGGCCTATGCCCTCTTGGGACAGATGCCCAGCAAACGGCAACTCGCGCTCGAAAGCATTCACGTTGAACAGAACCTGCTGAAAGAGACTGTCGGCTCGCAGGATCAGGTCATGGCAGCCTACGGTGGGTTGCAGCACGTTGCCTTTCTACCCACAGGTGAATTCTCTGTTCGTCCGTTGACGCTTCCCGCGCAACGGCTGACCGAATTGAACAATCATTTGATGCTCTTTTATACTGGCATCATTCGCACATCTTCGGACGTGGCCAAGAGCTATGTCGAAGACATTCATTCGAAACGACGGCAATTGCGGATCATGAAAGACCTGGTCGACGAGAGCATCTCGATCTTAAACGGCGGGAAAGATCTCTTGCATATCGGTCAATTGCTGCACGAGGCGTGGATGGCCAAACGCAGTCTGAGCGCGCAAGTTTCTAATGCCGAAGTTGACGAACTCTACGCCCGGGCACAAGCCGGCGGAGCCATCGGCGGCAAGCTGACGGGGGCTGGCGGCGGCGGATTTCTGCTGCTGTTCGTGCCACCCGAAAAGCAAGCCTCGGTCAAGGACTGCCTGCAGAATCTGATTCACGTCCCATTCCGGTTTGAACCGGGTGGCAGTCAAATCATCTTTTATGAACCGGGCGTCGATTATTCGGCGGAAGAGGACGCCCGCAGCACGAAACACATCGACGAGTTTCGCGAATTGAAAGTGGTCCGCGCCGCGTGATTTCGAATCAGCCACGACCCGCCCATGTCAACGAGACGACGCTTGTCGTGATCGACTCGTCGATTCGACGGTTGGGGGGGCATCATCTGGAATACGCGTTGCATGTGCTGGCGGCCGCACGCCGCCGCGGCTGGTCGACTCGCCTGGTCACGCATCGAGATTTTGGCAACGATCAGGCGGCGATCGATCTGCCGGTCGATCGGCTGTTGCCGCTGTGCGAGTTCGACTTCTTCCTGGTTCCGTCACGCATCTGGTGGTATCGCCGACTGGTGGACAATTATGCGGCGGTGAGGTCATTGACCGGTCGTGTGTGGCAGATGCTCGCGCGGCGCCGTGGGGCAGGGCCGACGACGAATTGTACCGCACCGCTGGCAGGGCCCGGCGCGATCCAAACCACCGCTGGCGGTCGCGTCTCGGGGCTG
>JAYTRB010000012.1:0-1558 GCA_043746425.1 Planctomycetia bacterium | reverse complement strand
CCGCCGCGAATGACCGACAGGGCATCGGTCGAAAGGCGAAGCCGAAAATCGGGTGCCTCCGGGCCGGAAACACGCAGACGATAGGCGAAGGGCTTGCCGCCCCGCGACGAATGCCGCTCTTCGACTCTTATGAAAACCGTTCCCCCTGTCTGAAATGTATATCGCAAGAACGAATCGGACTGGTTTCCACCGATATCATCGGCCCGGGCCAGCTCCTTTCCGGCAGCATCAATCAGTACGAGGACCGAATCGAGAGGCGAACCGAGCCGCGCGGCTTGCGCGTCGAATTCCAGAGTCTCATCTTTGCTGACGTGAAAGGCCCAGACATCGACGTCGCCTGGCTTTTCGATCCTGCCGTTCAGAACCGCTGGAACTTCGACCGGCTGAGTCTGGGCGCTGGCGTCGTTCGGTTCCTGTTCGAGAAATTCGGGAAGATCATCGAGTGCCAGCGTGAAAACGTTGCTGGAGTTTTCGGGAAGATTAATGCGGGTGCTGAATCGCGCGGGCGCCTCGGCGGGCAGCGAGATTAAGACAGGGTCGGCCGGTAGGTTGCTTCCCGAGAGTTCGTACCGCGTGTCTGTTCCGCGGCGCCCCCCCAGGGGATAGACCCGATCGACGGTGGGTCCGGGGGTGATCGTCAGCCGGTAAACGTAATGCTGCAGGCCACTGAACTTCACGTCATGAATGTGGACCAGATACGTGTCGTCGGCAGGAGCTGTAAAGCGCACAAGCGCATCTGAACCTGGCGGAGTCTCTTCGGCGCTCTCGGCCAGTCGGCTCCCGTTTCTATCGCGAATCTCAAGTCGGGCGTCAAACGGCGAGCCAAGTCTGGTCGTCAGGACTGAGCACGTAATCGTCTGCCCCGCACTGGCCTGGAAGCTCCAGATGTCGACGTCTTCGCGCGGGAAGATGCGTCCGTTGACGGTCAGCGGAAGCACTACCGGCACCGGGATGGGCTCGCCGTCGATCTCGTCTTCGACAATTTCAGGAAGTCTGCCGATGATAAAGGGACGCGACGGAACAGCCCCCTGCGCAGTCCAGACTCGCCACCCCCGCGAACCGGCTTTGGCGTCGGAGGCGATGTTGACCGAACCGGCCATATCTTGCGGATAGTCCTCGGCTTGCTGTGAATCGGAGAGGGGAATTACAGGTCCCTCGAACCAGATCGTCTGCGTCCGTTCGAGCTGCACAGAGGCAGCGACTCCGTTTCCTGTCATTTCAAACGGACACGCGTCGTGGAGATACAATCCGCCGACGCGAAACTTGACCGTCGTTCCGCGTTGGCCCCCCGCAGGAAAAATATACATCGTCGTCGGCGTGTCGGCACACGCGTTGCTGCTGACGATCGAGACTGCAAGCCACGCGGCACACAGGCAACTCCTGGAATGAGCCCACATTTTGGAGTCTGGTTTCATTTTATTCTTCCCCGGCATCGCCCACTCATGCAACCCGATGATGCTTAACCGCACGACTCGACTGCATTTCAGAATCTGTGTGCGGCAAATCCGCAGGCCTACAATAGCTCGCTGATCACACGACCGTTGTTGGCGATTTTGAC
>JAYTRB010000011.1:0-5940 GCA_043746425.1 Planctomycetia bacterium | reverse complement strand
GGCGGCGGCTCAGGTCCACGATCTGTGCCTGTCGTGACAAACGAGCGGCGCCATGTGTCACGTTCGATCTCGCGAATCGCCTTTCGCTGCTCGGTCGTCAATTTCAGAGACCGGGCAAGGTCGGGATTCTTGAACGCAAAAATTCCTGCGTTCTGAGTCGTGATCTCAGTCAGGCGCTGCCGCTGGCTGGCCGATAAAGCCCCGTCAAGCGCCCGGTCGTGCTCTTCGGCGATGGCGACCAGCCGCCTCCGCCGCTCGTCCTCGGGAAGGCTCCAGATGATGCGCCAGTTCGCGTCGCCATCCTGCTTCCACTTTTTCAGGAGTGCCGTCAACTGCTCGTGTTGTTCATCCGACAATTTCAGGGCTTCCTGCACCGCCTCTTTCTCGAGCGCGCCCCGCTGCATGTCGCGCTGCAGCACGGTCAATTCGTGCAAAATGCCTTTGACCCGTTCCTGAACTCGTTCGAGTTCGGCCTGCCCGGCGGCATCGCCCCGGCGCTGCTCGATGAAGTCCTGGTAATAGCTGAGCGCTATTCCCAACAGCCGCTGACGCGTTTCCTGCGCACGGGGATTATCGGCCAGATCATCTTCGCCCACTTCAATCAGCACGTCGACCACCTGGCGCGCCTGCTGAAAACGATGTTCGGCTTCGTCGGCGCGCAGCTTCTCGCGGTGATTACTGACCAGCAGCCCTGCGGTAACGACAGTGAGCACCAAAATACTCGCGACCACCACCGATGGATGTCGTCGCGACCACTTGCGCCCCCGGTCAATCAATGAAGGTCGGCGGGCCAGGATCGGCTTGTTGTCGAGATACCGTTGCAGGTCGGCCGCCAATTCACCGGCCGAGCGATAGCGGTCGTCGGGGTTCTTGCTCAATGATTTGAGGACGATCGTCTCGAGCTCGACTGGAATCGTCTTGTCGAGCTGCCGCAGTCCGCGTGGCTCATTATGCAAAATCTGCTGCAACAGGTATTGCGCGTCGCGGCCCTTGAAAATCGGTTCGAGCGTCAGCAGTTCGTAAAACGTAGCTCCCAGCGAGTACACGTCGGTTCGCCGGTCGAGCACAGCTTTTCGTCCCGATGCCTGTTCGGGGCTCATGTAGCGGAGTGTGCCGGGGATGTCTCCGGTGCGGGTCAATCCTGCATCGGCATGGAACTGGGCCAGACCGAAATCGGCCACCCACAACACGCCGTACATGTCGAGCAGCAGATTGGCCGGCTTGATGTCGCGATGCACGATTCCGAATTCGTGGGCGTGTTCCAAGGCCTGCGCGGCTTGCCACATCAACCGCGCGGTCGTCTTGAAAAAGCGGCTGTCGCGCCCGGCGTGCTGTGTCGACAGCTCGGCATGGTATTTTGAAGCTGTTTCGGGAACTGGGGACGCAGGCTTCTGGTGCGTCCCCAGCCGGCTGGCAGCGCTCGATTCAGCCGGCAAGTCTCCCAGAACATACGACGAATGCAGCGATCCGGCCTGAGGAACGTCTTCGGGAGATCGCAGCCCCGACTGGCGGCGCAGTTGACCGATCAACGCAGCCAGCGACTGCCCTTCGATGAGCTGCATCGCGTAAAAATGCACCCCCCGCTCGCAGCCAACGGCGAACACCGGCACGATGTTCGTGTGATGCAGAAGCGCCGCGGCCTGGGCTTCGGTTTTGAAACGCTGCAGATGCCGCGCGTCGAGTGTGGACGCAAAAGGCAGCACCTTGAGCGCCACCCTTCGCCCCAGCGACAACTGCACGGCCTCGTACACAACCCCCATGCCCCCGCGCGCCAGTTCCCGCACAATGCGGAAGTCGCCAAGCGGGTCTGGCAGGGGGTCGGCCTGAGCGGCTGTGGCCGATACCGCACGGCCTGAGGCAGACCGCGGTCGCTGCCGCTTCGTCTCGGAATGAATCAGATCAAGTCCTTCCAGGCAATCGTCAATCGCCCCCGCCAGTTCAGGGTAACGCCGCATAAAGGCGGCGCGATCGGGCGTCTGCCCCTGTTCAAGCTGGGCGAGATAATCCTGCACGACCTCGACGATGCGCGGATCCTCGGGAATGTCTTCGTTGAAGCCCGTCAGGCTCAGCGGATCAATCGTGGTGTGGCTGTTTTCAGGATCGTGGCTGTCACTCATGAAACATCCTTTACCAAATGGCGTAATCGAGCCAGCGCCCGCACCCACAGCTTCTGCACACTGTCGAGCGACCGCTCCATGCGAAGGGCCACCTCGGGAAACGACAGCTCTTCAAGATGCCGCAGTACGACCACCTCGCGGTAGTCTTCGGGAAGTCGCGCCAGAGCCTGTGCCAGAAACACCCCCTGCTCGTGCCGCACTGCCTGCTGACTGGGCGAACTGTGCAGCGAGATGAGCCCCCGGTCAAGCGCCCGCGACGAATGATCGAGATTAATTTCGAGCGCTTGCTCGCGGCGAATGTCGCGCCCCTGCGTCCCCACATAATGCCGTACAACATTAGCGATGCGGGCAGCGAGAATGCCACGCAGCCAGGCGACGAATTCGGCCTCACTGCCGCCGCGGAATTGCGCAAAATTGCGGTGCGCTTCCAAAAATGTCTCCTGTACGACGTCAGAGGCATCGACCTTCGTCTGCAGCCGCCGTCCGATCTCGACCCGAGCCAGGAGATCGAGATAGACACGATAGTTCTCAAGCAGCTCCCCCCGTGCCGTATCGGCTCCCTGGCGGGCCTGGAGCAGCAATTTTGCGCGATCAGAAGACATAAATGAAACCACTCACGGCTCTTTTAACATAGTAACAAGCGCGGGCCGAATACCGCCGCAGTTTGTCCGGCTATTGTCGCATTTCTGCGGGATGAATACGAACTCCGCGGTCAACACCGTTTTGTTTCGACCGATGGCCGGGCTGAGTTCATCTGCGGCAGACAATTCGCTTTCCGCTTTGCGCAATGCTGGAAGCTTGCCAACACGCTTCGTTATTGCCGAAGATCAATCAACCTTCGTTGCGATCCACTTCGCTGGCGGGTGACTCGTCGTCGGGGTCTTCCTTATTGTTGAGCCGTGCCCGAGCCTTCCGCACCAGGGGAATCAACTCGCGATTGTTTTCGTAGAGCGAAACGATGCTGCCCCACATCTTGCGCGCCTCTACCACCTTGCCTTCACGGTAAAGATCTTCGGCCTTACGCAAGGCTTCGGCGACGATCTTGAGCCGGTCGGGGCTGGTGTCGCCAATCTGTGTCTTCTGCCGGCGGGCCAGGTTGACATACGGCCGCGCTTCCGGGTTGTCTCCCAGAACCCGGATCATGCTTTCGTATTTCTCGAGCGCGGTGACTCGATCTCCGAAAAGTTCGTAATCGCGGGCCTGCTTGTACAATCGTTCGCCTTCATTCGACGGCTCTTTCCCGAGGCGGTTTTTATTCTTCAAAATCTCTTCGGCTTTGTGCATGTCGATTCTGTCGATATATTCCTGAACGGTCGCCGAGTATTTACCGTTGGGAAATCGCCGCTGTACCTCAACCAGGTACGAGTCATAAGCCCGCGTCCAGTCGACAGGGTTTTCGCTTTCCATCAGTGGCCGGGCCCGCTCTAACAGTTTGTCTTCGCTCAGAGGCCAGACGCCCCACACGATGAATCCCACGACGGCCATCAGACAAGTCACGAGAAACAATGTCGTCTCATAAAACGGTACAGGATCGCCCTTCTTCCGCTGTTTCTTTTTCAGCAGTTTGCGAACTTGTGTTCCATCGGCCGTCACCGCGATGTTGGTCGGGTGGCCGCTGACGGCGTGCGTTGCCACGCTGGCCTGCTCGGCAACTTTCACTTCGATTTCAGCGAGCGCCATTAAGACGGCGGCGGCATCGCGCGGACGTTTCGCAGGATCTTTCTCGAGCAATTGCGTCAACAGCATGTCGAGCCAGATCGGGCAGTCGAGAATGATCGTCGATGCCCGCACCGGCTTTTTTTCGATATGCTGAAACAGAAGCTCGCCCGCAGTCTCGCCGGCAAACGGCGGGCCCCCGGTCAGCAGTTCGTAGAGAACGCACCCCAGGGCATACAGGTCGGTCTTGTGAGTAATGCCAGGCTCGCCCCGAATCTGCTCGGGAGCCATGTAGGCGAATGTGCCGACGGTTCGTCCCGCTGCCGTGAGGGCCGTGGCGTCGTTGTCGCGGGCGATGCCGAAATCAGCCAGCTTGAGTGTGCCTTCTTTGGTCAGCAGTAGATTCGAAGGTTTCAAATCGCGATGGATGATGCCGTGCTCGTGGGCATGTTCCAGCGCCGAGCAGATTTGCATTCCATAGCTGACGACTTCCTCCCAGGAGAATTTGCTGCGTTTCTTCAACGTTCCGGCGAGCGTCCCTCCTTCGATCAGTTCCATGGCGAGAAACTGCTGTTCGCCGAGCTTTCCGCCGCCGTAGCACGGGACAATATTCGGGTGCTTGAGCTTCTTCAGAATCGCCAGCTCGCGTTCGAAACGGGCGACGAGGCGGGGCTTGGTCGACAGTTCGGCCGCCAGCAGTTTGAGAGCGACGACCTGGCCGGTTTTAGTATAGGTGGCGCGATACACCACCCCCATCCCCCCGCCGCCCAGCTTCTGCCCCAGCAGAAATGGTCCCAGTTGACGCTCAGCCATCGATAAACTCCCCTCGCCTTTCAGTCACTTCGCCTTTCAGTCACTTCAATGGCCCCATTCACAGAAACGTCGCCGGGAAATTCACTGCATTGTACGGTTCAGACCCGCCGCGCGACGGAATGCGCGGCTGCGACCCGCCAGCAATGTCGATCGAACGCGCCGTCAAGCGGCAGTCGAACGTCGACAAACAATCGTACTCGACGCACGAATCACCCTCCACACGAGCAAACGGCCAGAAGTGAGCAGCATGGAACCCCCTCGAATTAGAATCTCAGCCTGGCGTGCCAGCCGACACACCTTGTTTCCCGCACCCGCAATTTCCCCACCTGTCATTCAACCTGATCGCCTGCGCTCTGTCCAGCTTCCATGCTGTCAGGCGCGACTTCGATCACCAGGATCTTCCCTTTGTGATAGACTCTCGGCAGCGCTTCATCGACTCCCTAGACTCGTACCTCACAGGGCACGCCGTGCAGAAAAGAATTCCGACATCCGCCGCAGCCGGCGCCGCATTTTGTTTGTGCTTCTGCTTCATTTTCGGCCTGACGCCAGTGAAGGCCGACACCGAGCCGAACAATGTCCGCACGCCCCTCGATGAAGCCGAAAAGCGGTACTGGCTCGAAAACATGGTGTGGCATCATCGCTTCTCGAACGAGGAAATTCACGAGGCAACGGGGCTTTCGCACGAAGCCATCGCCGCCGCGCTCACGAAATTCGACATTCGCCCCGAAACGAAACCAAACCGCGCGGCTGACCCCCCGCTGCTGGTGCTTCCGTATCCTGGTGGACGGCATCCACGGATTGGCTTTCTTGATGGGGCCGTTCGACCGCAGCGCGATACGAAGATCAGCATCTTTACGCCCTGGGACCTTTCCAGCTATGTGGTTGCCGACATTCCCGAAGCCCTGTGGTCAAACCTGGGACTGACGTATCTGGCCCACACGCATGTCCCCACGATCTGGAACAAACAGAACATCGATCTCGAGAAACTTGAATGGACGCGAGAGGCGAATGGAACTTTCGCGTTTGAACGCAAGCTGCCCAACGGCATCGTCCTGGGCGCGAAGGTTGTTCCCGGCCGGGATGCAGTGCAGATGGAGCAATGGTTGACGAATGGCACCGATCAGAGGCTGTCCGATTTGCGGGTCCAGAACTGCGTAATGCTGAAACGGGCTCTGGGCTTCGAGGATCAAACGAACGATAACAAGATCTACTCCAAGCCATACGTCGCCGTCCGAAACAAAACGGGAAATAAATGGATCATTACGGCCTGGACTCCGTGCGACCGGGCTTGGGCAAATGCTACATGTCCGTGCCTGCATTCCGATCCCAAATTCCCCGATTGTGCGCCTGGCAA
>JAYTRB010000010.1:0-2902 GCA_043746425.1 Planctomycetia bacterium | reverse complement strand
CCACATCGCCCCGCTCTTCGGCTGGTTGTCGGGGATCGCCCTCGCCGCGCAAGTCAATCAATTGATCGCGCACACCGGGTCGAAAGTTCAGATTGCCGACCGAGGCTCGCCCGGCGGCCCTGTCGGCATTCGATTAGACATGCTGGCCTGACTGCCCAAGATTTTCAACTCTGGTACGCCGTGAAAAACCGGTCTTACCGCACATCAAACATTGACACACCACGGCTCGAGTGGGCTCACACCACGCGACGCACGTGTAGCGCATTCGGCGAGCGACGGATCCATTGAATCTTCCCCAACTGATTAATGAACAAGTTCAAACTGGCGTTCGGCAACGACGTATCCCTCGGCTTGCAATACGATGCCGTACGTTCCTGGAAGCAATTCACTCGTCAACTCAAAACCATTGACGGTATATGTGTTTCCCGGATCAACGCGATGCGTAAACCGCGCGAGCTCCTTTCCATCGGCCGCAATCAGTATGCCCTCAAGCGTCATCGCCGGATGGGACTGAATCATCTGGATCAGCACGTACGCGCGCTGCCCGGTTTGAAACCGTTGTGACGATCCAAAGACCTGATTTCCACTAAACCGGCTCCCCAGTTCAATGCGGTGGAAATAATCTTCGTAGGCCGGCCCGCGCTGCGCCAACATCTCGTCGAATTCGTCCGTCGAGATTTCCTTCAACGCCTCAGGCGATCGACGACCGAACGCTCCATACCAGTCGCCGATGTACTGAATCGCAAATCCAGCGGCTACAAACAGAATGACCGCGATCACGTGCCACCTGGCACTGGACGCGAAATTAAACCTGGCATGCGCGCCATGCAGACCGGCATGGGCGTTCGACGGTGCCGCCCCCCCGACACCCCCTGCCCCTTCTATCAACACCCGTCGAAAAGGATCTCTGATCGCTCTGGCCAGCAGCACCAGATCGCGCTCTTCGATGAACGCCAGCAAGGCCGCGAACATGATTGGCGAAAAAGTTTTCAAATGCAGCAGAAGCCCCATCGCGGCATGCACCCCGAAAGCCAGCCCCACCAGCGGCAGACGGCAACGCCGAACCCAGACAAGAAATGGAAACAACAGCTCAAACAAAAGCGTCGCCTTGCTGAGCCCCAGTGTTAGAAAGGGCACTGTGCTGAGCCACAGCCCGATTCGCCCACTGCCCCAATGGTCATCCAGAAAAGAGAACGTCAAGAGGTCGCCGTTGGCAAATGTCGGAGTCTTAATTTTCGTCAGCGTGGCACCGAAATAAATGCAGCACACGAGAATCTGCATCAGTCGCCGCGGGCCGGCGCTTGACAGCCGGCAGAAGTTGTTTCGATTCGCGTCGGCCAGAGCGTCGAGCGACCAGACTGCGCCGCACTGCGAGAAGACAAGCAGCAACAGCAGATGCAGAGCGATCACGGTGTGTTTGGCAATCGAGGAGGACAGGTCGAGGGGCCAGAGCCAGAGTGCGACGACAAACGCGGCCACGAGGCTCGTGCGCGAATGCCAGCCCAGTGTCACCGACAGCATGGAAACGACCAGAAACGTATGCGCGATGACTGCCCATTCTGGCGTGAGAACGGGAATGGGAAGCATCCGCTTGACGCGCACGATTTTCGGAGTTCCGCCACGATCTGCAAAGATGGGCGTGGGGCGGCCGACTTCTGCCTCTTGCACAAACACTGGCATGGCAGGCCCGAACGTCGAAAACAGCTCAATCGCATTTCGCCAATGCGACAACCCGTCGTACAGCAGCGCCAGCCCCAAGACAATGCGAACCAGAGCCAGCATTCGCGGACTCTCAAACGAAAAAAAGAACACCTTCATGGCCTGTCTCCGCGCCGCAGATTCTCGCGTTCGTTTTCGGCCGGCGCGGGGCGGCCCACGTCAAATTCGCCCACCAATCGCCAGGCGCTTCGTCCTTCTCGCCCCGCTGTATGTGCCGCGTTTGGTTCTGCTGGCGGTCGTCCGGGCTTTTCAATTCCAGACCAGGCCTTGTAAATATCTGCCGGATAATTGAACTTGGCGGGCCAATATCGCTCGAACAAATAGACGTGCGTGATGGGGTCGTGAGATTCTTCGGCGGCTTTCAGTTTAAGCGTCTGGTCGACTGCGGCCAGATAGTAAAGCCCCTGGCGTTCGAGTTCGACGCGCGTCAGATCGCCATACACGCCTCCATAGAACTGCTGGTAGGGTGCGGGATGCAGTTGCAAATGTCTGCCCGAGACCGTCACGCCCACCGCAACGCGCTTCGACGACTCGGTGTAATGCGCGGGAAACATATCCCACGTGAAGAAATACGACAGCGGCGAGAGCAGCGAATCGCCCAGCAGGCTCAACACCAAAAACACCCCCAGCGCAGCAAGATAAGCGGCGCCTGCCAACCGGGTGGCGATTCGTCTTGCAACGCAGAACATGCGCGGTCGCGGCATTCGACTCATTCCACCAGCTCGACAACGAACTCATTCTTGCCCGATTTCGCCGCCGATCGCAGTCCCGACGCACTGCCGTCTGACGACTTCTTGGAAACGCCGTTGCGCCGCACGAGCATACCGTATTGGCCGTCCGCAAAATTTCGCCGCGAAACAGGTAGCCGGGAAGCCTGAGCATCGGCAGTGGCCGATCTCAAAACAACCAGCACGGCAAAGGCGCTTGAGGGCAGAAAGCCACAAATCCTGCTGATGCACATCAGAAAGATTCCTCGAAGTGGATTGGAGAAACCGGCATCGTGCTTCGGCGACAGACCCGGCTCGATAGTGTAAACTCAGCCCCGTAGTACGACAACGACGCAGCCTCCTGTGGTTTGATATCTTGACATCCTGAGAGGGAAATTCACGTGGCCCATCAGCTCGACGAATTGCAGCAGAAACAACTTCAGCAGGCCGAGGAATTGCTTTTCTCTGGCCCGCAG
>JAYTRB010000009.1:0-15832 GCA_043746425.1 Planctomycetia bacterium | reverse complement strand
ATGGCGCTTTTCGTGAGCGGTCTAGCCCGCTATCGCGCGCCCGGAAAAACGATCGAGACACTGGGCGCAGAACTGGTGATCCTCTCCTACCTGGCCATCTTCATCAGCCTGACGGTGCAATTGCGCTGGATTGACGCCGCCAGGCTCGGGTATCTTCCTCTGGCCTCGCTGGTCGTTGCCACCAAGTGTGGCGACACGTGCGCCTATTTTGTGGGACGTCTGTTCGGTAGAACGAAACTTATCCCGCTGATCAGTCCCGGCAAGACCCGGGCGGGTGCCGTCGGGGCCTTTGTCGGCTCGGCCGCTGGCTCTTGGGCGTTTTTCAAGTGGGGAGCCCCCCTCCTTTGTGTCGCCCAGCCGGGAGCATGGTATTGGGCCGTCGCTTACGGACTCATTCTGGGGGTCGTCGGACTGGTCGGCGACCTGGCTGAATCATTGATCAAGCGCGACGTCGGGCAAAAGGACTCGGCCCCGTGGCTCCCCGGCTTTGGCGGCCTGCTCGATCTTCTCGACAGCATTATTTTTACCGGCCCGGTGGCGTATCTGTTATGGCTGCTTTTGCCGCTCATGGCGTGACGATACTCTCGCCTTTCAACCGGTTCGATACCGATCGCGCAGTCGATTGCCAACCACTGCACACAGCTCTGGTCTGAATTGTGACACTGGCCGCAAGCAGCAGATCGGGCTCGGCAGAGACGATCTACGGCGCATCGGGATGCAGAAAATGGAAGGCGTCCTGGTAGGTTTGCAGGGCTTTGGCTTGCGTCGCCTCATCCGGCGCGGCAATTCCCGTCACCGATAATCCCGTCACGGCTACGCCTGGAACCGCCATACCCTGGACGGCGCGATCGCCGTGCATCCGCAACGCGGTAGCCAACAGGCTTTTTTGCACGTCATTCAGCGGCGTCTGGTGCGATTCGTCGTCGGTTCCGGCCAATCGGCCTGGCAATATTTCGGGCCAAGCGGTGAGCCGATCGGTTGCTCCCCAAGTCAGTATTCGATCCAGCGTCGGAGCGTTTTTGATCCGCGGGCTCGGTAGAAAAGAATGTGCGGGGTTGGAAGCAAGTCCCAGCCAGTCGCGCAGAGTGGCGAGAATCGAGGTATGGTCGTAGGGCGCCTCGCCTGGCGAAGCCCGAAATACAGTCCCCGGGCGGACGTACGAAGATATAACAATTGCAGGAACACGTACGCCGAACCGGCTGAAGTCAAAACGTCCGTCGCGTGACAGGGGCCACGGGGCAGGGGCCGCAGCGCCGGTCGGCGGCGGAACATGATCGTAGCAACCACCATGCTCGTCGAACGTAATCACCAGCAGGATCTTATCGCGATACGGACTGCTGCGCACCGACTGATAGATTTCTGCCAGAAACGCCTCCCCGCGCGCCACGTCGTGCGGCGGATGATAATCATTGGGATAATCCATCCGGAACAGGCCCAGCTCCGGAACGAATCGAGGTTCGACGAAACAATACGACGGGAGCTTCGTCGCCGGCGCGGCGTTCACGTCGGCCTGGCAGAGGTGTTTGAAAATTGAGTATTGATGAAAATGGTTCGGGTAATCGTACAGCCGGGGAAGGAATTGTCCGCGCGTCAATGATGGAACGAGAGTCGTATCGCAGAAGACTCCCCAGGATTTGCCCTGGTCTTGCAGCACGTTGAAGATCGTCGGAATGTCGTACAGTTCATAATGGTCATTGTTAATGTGGCCGTCTGACGATCCGCTGTGAATAAATCCCCGATTGGGCCAGGTCTGAGCGGGAACCGAGGCGAACCAGCGATCGGAAACGGCGAAATTCCGGGCCAGGGAATTGATGACCGTCGCTTCCTGGGGGCCGAACGATTGCATGATCTGGCCGGCCGTGCCCGGAGTCGCCGCGTCTTTCGCGTAGTCGGCGAGAAACCCGCCCATGCTGGGCGCCGCGCCCAGCGCGGGGAATGCCGATTCAAAGATCTGCGTGGTGATGTGGTCAAATTCTTCACGAGGATCGGGCGTGGGAACGACAAAGGGATTGTTGAAAGGAAGCCAGCCAGTGGGAGGCCGGCTGGCATAAATCGGCAATGCTTCAAACGTGTTGAAATATGTGCCGGCCAACAGACCGTCGAACGTCGGCGGCGACTGCGGAGGAATATTGTGGGTGGGAGGATCAGTCTTGTCGTCATACAACCAGCCCAGCAGACTGTCGAACGACCGGTTTTCCATCATCACCACAACGACGTGGTCGATATTCTCCATACCCATTTTTCTGGCCCTTCTGACTGGCACATCGATTCGAGAACTCGAACATTAAGAGATCGCGGCAATCTCACTGCGGCACTCGACGGCTATTCTCGCTCAATAAAGCCGATAGCCGCTCAATATAGCCAAGCCGCACGCCAGGCACGAGTTCGTTTTCAGAACGCACGGTGCACGGCGAATTTCCTGGTTCAACATGAAATGGAATTTGGGGCGGCTAGCGTCAGCGACGGGTGACGGACATCCTGTGGGGACGGTCGCGACATGGGGCCGCGAAGATTGATCGCATTGGCGGCAATCCCAAAGTTCAAGAGGCACGGAGCGGGACTTGGCGATGCCCCCGGCCCCAGCTCCAGTCGGGCCCCCAGTTCGGCGCGGGAGTCGCAAATCTGCACGGCGCTGTCTTCCTTCCGCGTCAGCTTCATTTGTGACGCAGCAGTAGAGCGCATGCAGCCCCCGTCGGGCCTTTCGGCGAATTTTGAGTTGCTCACGCTCATCGTTCGAACCTGGACACGCGTGCCTCAGACACACACCAAGATGTTGCCAAATCGACCCGCGGCCGAACGAATGGTGTTTAAGTATATAGAGTCGCCACGTTAACTTCGGTGCGCATTTCGCGGGGAAAGAGTCTGGCGAATGGTTTGAAGGGAGTCGCCATGCAGCGGATTCTGTGAAACCCTGACAGCTTTGTAATTTTGACCGGCGTATGCCCGTTGAATCATTCATAGACCCGTTGCAATCCGCACAAATTTTTACCAATTTGACGCGCCAGAGGGCACAAACGAGTGTAAGGCCAATGATCTAAACCATTGTCAAATTGTAATTTGCGCCAGATCGTCAGGTTTTACGATAATTGGTCCGGAAGATGCAGCATAGGCTGGAATTACGATTTGAGACATTTTGTTTTGATCTTTTTGAAATACCAAACGTATTAGCAATTGTGAAACACAATGCGACAAGGCGATTGAACCGAATCGTTTTTTTGGTGTCATTTTTTGAATGCTCACGCCGCCGTTCGAGCCGTTTGTAAAAAAGAGGGGAGTTCCATTATTGTGCCGATTCATCATGAAGTTTTGCGGGTCTACGAGACGGGACCACTGACGGTCGTTGGTTTTGGTCCGGATGAGATCCCGGATTACATTGATTTAGCCGAATGCCGCACTGAGATCGTCGACCTGCTCACATTGCACGACTGCAAAGATCTGGCGTTTGATTTGACTGGCGTGCGGTACATTCCCAGCGGTATGCTGGGGCTGCTCGCATCGCTTCGCAAGCTGGGGGTGCAAGTCCATCTGTACAATCCCTCAAGCGATGTGCGCGAGGTCTTGCAGATTACTCACCTCGACCGGTTGTTCAAGATCCACGATCTGGATCTTTGAACCGATTGTTATCCTCGGCGTGACGTCATGCGTGGGGTTGCCGGCCAGAAGTGTCGACGATTCCCGTGAGGTTCACGCCCAATGCTACAAATCGACACGCCACAAGCCGTCGGTCTTGATCCACACCGCTGGAAGAGCGCGCTGCATCTCATCCAGACCTGGTGCGATGCAGGAAAGATTCCCTCGGCGGCTGTGACGGTGGTTCGACGAGGCCGGTCGACGGGAGTCCATACCTTTGGGCGACAGACGCTCAAGGCCGACTCAATGGCCCTCCGCGATGACGCGATCTTCCTGATCGCATCGATCACGAAACCGATCGTCGCCACCGGAATTGTCATGCTGGTCGAACGGGGGGTTCTCGCGCTCGACGACCGGGTCGAACAATACATTCCTGCGTTCGGCCGCAAGGGGAAGCACGCTGTCACGATTCGACATCTGCTGACGCACACGTCAGGCCTTCCCGATATGCTCCCAAATAATATCGAATTGCGGGCGGCTCACGTGCCATTGTCTGAGTTTGTCGCGGGGGCGTGTGATTGCCAGCTCGACTTTCTTCCTGGCCGTGGCGTGCAGTACCAGAGTATGGGCTTTGCCATGCTGGGAGAAATCATTCAGCAGGTGACGGGCCGCTCGTGTGCCCAGTTCCTGCGGGACGAAATCTTCGCCCCCCTGCAAATGACCGACACGACCCTCGGCGCACCGGCTGAGTGGTTTGAAGGCCACCCCCCTCAGGCCGAGCGCATTGCCGAGGTTTTTATTTCGGACGAATCAGAAATGGCGCGGACGAGCGGTCAGAGCTGGAATTGGAACAGCACCTATTGGCGCCGGCTGGGGGTGCCGTGGGGTGGCCTGCTGACGACACCGGCCGACCTCGCACGATTCGGCCAGATGATGCTCGGCGGCGGACAACTGGGCGACGTGCAGATCATCAGCCCGATGGGTGTGCAGACGGCGACCAGGAACCAGCTTGAAGCGATGCGCGATGTGCCGGCCGACGACCGCCGTACACGTCCGTGGGGACTAGGCTGGCGGCTGAACTGGGCGGCCCACAGCGCCAACTTCGGCGATCTGCTCGGCCCGCGCGCCTATGGCCACTGGGGAGCGACCGGTACCATCATGTGGATCGACCCCGAACTCGAAGCCTGCGTGATTCTCTTGACGACGAAACCACAGGAACCGCAAGGGAGTTTTCTGGCCTGCGCTTCAAATGCGATCGTCGCGGCGATGGTGTAGATGGCACACGATTCGAGAGTCGGCTCGACTTCGGGGCGATCTGCGTTCGTGCCCTGCGGCTGTTTTTGTAACCGCTTCGCCACCACGGTCAACCCGGATGCACGGGGAGAATCACTTCCCAACGAGGCCGGCTGACACTAATCTTGAAATCAGGGAACCGTCAATGGCCGGTGCAATTTCCGTAATTCATTTTCGATTCATGCTGAGGAGGTAGACATGCGATTTTGCCGAAGCGTTCTGCCATTGCTGTGCATTGCATCAATGGCGTTACTGGCACCACTGACAGGAAATGCCCGGGGTGGGCTGCCAGACAAGAATCTCGAAGCGGCCGTACGATCGGTGATTTTTGAGAAAAAGGACACGAACGCCGAGATAACCGATGACGACCTCAAGAAGGTCTACATCCTTGAAGCCCGGGGAAAGGGAATTAAAGACCTTTCGGGGATGGAGAAATGCGTCAATCTGCTGCAGCTCAACTTGACGAAGAATGAGATCAGCGATGTTGCTCCTCTGAAAGAGATAAAAAACCTGCAGTCGCTCGATCTCTCGAACAACAAGATCGTCGACGTGACGCCGTTGGGCAACACGACCGCATTGCAATTCCTGGAGCTGTCGGACAATCAGATTACTTCGGTGCAGCCGCTCTCAACACTGGCGAAACTCTCGGCCCTGTACATTGCCGGTAACAAGATCGCCGACGTCGGTCCCTTGGCTAAACTCGAACGGCTTTCGTCGCTCGATCTGGCCCGTAATCAGGTTGTCGACCTCAAGCCGCTGACGAACGTCGGGAGCCTTTCGCTGCTCAAGCTCTCGGGGAATCAAATCGCCGACATCGAGCCTTTGGCGCGGCCCCTCTCACTGCGGATGCTGCTTTTAGAAAACAACAAACTTACCGACTTGGCGCCTTTCGTCGCGGCGGCCAAAGCCGACGCCGATGGCGACAAGCGATTTGCACCGTTCTTGAGGTTGTATCTGACGGGCAATCCGTTGAGCGACGCGGCCAAAACGGCCCAGTTCGAGGCTCTGAAATCCGTGGGCGTGAAAATCGAATTTGGTGATATGAAAATCGAGAAGTGACGGCGACGAATCTTGTATCGCGTCACGGGCGAGATTCTGCCGACGGCGTCGGTGACAGCTTGCCGACCGATCTCTTCTCGGGCATTCGCGAAGGGCTGCGCGGTTCATTGAAACCTGTCTGCACGACGCCCTCGTCGTTCGAAGTTTCGGGGGGTATTCGCGGCGAAGACAACTTTTTGACAGCGAGTTCCTCGGCGGCAACCCCGGCTGCGACAGACGAGTCGCCGTCGTGCGATTTCGCCCTCGACGGCGGATCCATCAATGCCGTGACGGTGCGCCCGGTCGCATGGCCCACCAGCGCCCCACCGGCTGACATGAACGGGCCGACGACGGGAACAAAATGAGAGACTGGCCCGAACGTCGTCGCCCCGACGTGAGGGTACAGCACCTGATACGCCTCCTCTTCGCCAGGCCAATCGCCGTGAATGCGGGCATATCCCAGAACGTCGCTGGTGGCGCGCGAGTGGCGCAACAGCGACAGTATCGGCAGACAACTCAGGGTGGCATACGTGCCGGGCAGTGATTGCGAATGAATATCCTTGGCATAAGCCGCTTCGGCGAGTACCAGGGCAGGAACGTCCGACGTTAAGTACAGGCTGTTTGTAAAAGGGTTGTATTCGTCTCCGCCGAACACTCGCGTCGGAAAAAGCGTGTAGCCCAGCCAACTCAAAGTTCCAACTGAGTAGCGCCAGAACGGGTCGATACGATAATTTTCGCGAAGCCGCCGCCACTGACCCTTCGGATCATAATCATTAACCGACACAACGACGTCCGTGAGATCGTTTTCTTCCAGATAAAGGCGCACTTTTTCAACGGTTTCAGACGAAACGTGGTGATTGCTGGCTTTTGAATTCAGGGTGAATACGCGTTCTGGGATGCCTGCAACCCAGCCCAACCGATCGAGCGTCTTGTCGGGCTTGCCATGCTGAATCACAACGGCTGGCCGGTCGACGCTGTCGAGTTGTTGTGAATGAAAGCGGCCGTATTGGTAGGGCGTCGAGGCACATCCGCTTCCGAACTGCAGCACGAAGATGCACAGCCCGATCCCACAAATCAATCGCAATAGGCGCGACTTCCCGCCGCTCCTCACTTGAAGCTCGGGAAGGCTCTGTTGGTGGTTGTCAGCCAAGGGAAATCCGGCAAGCCGGCCACGACGATGGCTCACGGAGGAGGAAAAAGTCCACGAGAGTATGCGCGAAATTCGAGATTGCGCGAAGAGCAGGTGCAACACCTGCCAATTTTTCTCGTCCAGTGAAATGGCGAACGTGCCAAAATCGCCGGGCGCCGCATGATTCAGCAGAATTCCTGGTCGCGGGTGCCGCTTTAAGATCGCAACGATTGATGGCAACTGCCAGAGGTCCGATTGCTGCCGTCGGGAGGTTTTGCGAACGCGGGTATCTTGCGTCCGAGCTGGAAGCGGACGACGCGCCGGCGGACGATGGCTCCGTCAGGCCGCAGGACGCCGTCGAGGTCATGCAGATGAAAATTCAGGCCTTCAATCGTGAACAGCGCTGGATTTTCAAGGCTTTGAATGCCGTTGAGCCTGGGGCGAGGCTCTGCGGCGCTCGGATGGCCTGAAGCGGCTCAACGGGGCGCCAGACGGGGACAAGACGACCGACTGCGACAAGACGCCAGGGCCACGCTTCGCTTCCTGACCAAAACCAAACAATGCACTCTGGCGTTTTTGAGGCGGCGGCCTTATAATCCGTTTATCAGACATCCACGTGTGATGTTAATTGATGGCAGCAAATCAGCCCTGCTCTAGAGTGTGGCTTTCTGCTCTGTTTTGGTCGGCCGAATGTCGATATTGTAGGACTTCGGACTGGGCCGTCTTCGACTACGATATTAATGGAGTGCGGAAATGCCACAAGGCAAAATCAAGCGAATTGTCAGCGACCGGGGTTTTGGATTCATCGATGCACCGACCGGAGATTTGTTCTTTCACCATTCAGAGGTGAAGGAAGGCTCATTTGATCACCTTCAAGAGGGCGATCTCGTCGAGTTCAGCGTGGGGACCGGCAAAAAAGGCCCCTGCGCGAATTCCGTTCGCCCCGTGAAGTAGCGTGAAAGTCTGTAAATCGGGGGGCGTTATTCCGAGATGATCGGGCCAGGGCCGTCACGATAACCGATTGCTATTTCGCTAAAGGCGCGCTGAAGGCTGAAGAATCGGCAAGCTGCCAAGACGGTCAGTCCCGGCATGAGCGGCCTGCATTGAGGGATCGATGACATGCTCTTTGTCGCTGACGTCATGAATTTGTCCCGACCAACGAGCGTTCCTTGGCGGCACTTGGCGGTCGGCAGCGAACACTGATTCGAAGAGGCAGGGCTTCGGCGAGGCGGGTTTCGATGAAGCAGGGCAACTGAAATAGATGAGGGCAGAGGAGGAAACGGCCGCAAGGCAGCGGCTGCTTCAATCTACTTTATAAAACAGGACGTCCGAAGGCGTCTTACCAGGTCACAATCCGGCGGAGCAGCACAATGGTCAAGATAGAACAGCTACTTTCCTTAATTCGCCCATCGCACGATGACGAATGGCGTGCGTCGGGTATCGGCCGACTCATTGCCGTCGCCGAAGAAGAGCCAGACGAAGACGTTGAGGAAGATGAAGATGACGGTGACGACGAAGACGAAGAGGAAGACGAAGACGTCGAAGTCGGAGAAGATGAATTCGACGACGACGAAGATGACTTCGATGATGAGGACGACGACGACTTCGATGACGATGAAGAGGACGAAGAGGACGAGGAGGATGAAGGCGAGAAGGAAATGTAGGCCAGGAGGTTGTAGCCGCGTTACCAAAATGTCCCCAAGGATGACTCATGACAAGAACTAACGAGGAAATCAACAAGTCTCAGGCGATACGTGATGCACTGAGAGCCAATCCCGACAAATCACCCAGCGAGATTGCTGAATTGTTGAAGGCGAAAGGCATCGAGGTGAATGGGCCATATGTCAGCACCATCAAGACCAACATGCGGAAAACGCGACGCGCCGTGCGAAAAATGCGGCGCGGGCTTCGGTCGGCCGGACGCAAAAGCGGGCTCGGCGGAACGAACCAGATTGTCAGTGGACTGCAGGTCATGAATGCGGCTGTCGAATTTATGAAAGTCGCTGGCGGCCTGGAGCAGGCAAAGGCGGCCCTTATCACGATTGAAGAAATCGGCAAGGTGATGCACTAGAGTCGCGTCTTCGATTGGTGTATTTTTCGTTCCTGAAGACGAACCTGGCGTTTAATTTGCATGAATTCAGCGGGTTGCCCCCCCTCGTTCTGAAAAGTGCGGTTTGCCGCCGTCACTTGGCGACACGTTCTGCCCTGTGGTAACCTGCCACGATGCCTGATGTCACTGACAAGGGAATTCTCGCGGCGCAACTTGGAATTCTCGTCAACACTCTGCTTGCGGTGACCAAGTTACTGGCGGGCCTCGTAGGAAACTCGTATGCGCTCGTGGCCGATGCCGTCGAATCGGGCACCGACATTTTCTCTTCGCTGATCGTGATGAGCGGCTTGCAGATTGCGCGGCGCGAGCCCACTGAAGAATACCCGTTTGGCTTCGGTCGCGCCGAAACGCTGGCGACCGCCGTGGTGGCGTTGATGCTCGTCGGAGTCGCCTTGGGCATCTGTGTCAAAGCGGTCCGGGAAATTCTAACGCCACATCATCTGCCAGCGCCGTGGACACTCGCCGTTCTGGCGGCAGTCGTCGTGATTAAATGGTTCATATCGCGGCGTGTTCAGTCAGTCGGAATCGAAATCGGCAGTCCGGCCGTCAAGGCCGATGCCGGGCACCACTTGAGCGATGCCGTCACCTCTGCGGCGGCATTCGCAGGAATCTCCATTGCCCTCTGGGGCGGCCCTGGATGGGAGCCGGCGGATGACTGGGCGGCACTCGTCGGGGCCGGTGTCATCGCCTATAATGGCATTGTAATCCTTCGTTCTGCGCTGCGTGATTTAATGGATGCGGCGCCCGATCAAGACGTGCTCTCACAAATCAGAGCGGTGGCCGAGCGCGTTACCGATGTGCTGGCCGTGGAAAAGCTCCTGGTCCGTCGCTCGGGAACATTTTTCCACATTGCGATTCACGTCCAGGCGGCAGGAGCCATGCCGCTGTCTGAGGCCCACGCCCTCGGTGGCCGGGTGAAGGCCGCAATCCAAGAGGCAGTTCCCCGAGTGGGTCGCGTCCTGGTCCACATGGAACCATTTGAACGTCCGTGAGCCCCCTCAAGGCAGACTCCGGGCCGAATCGCTTCAGAGACTGACATTCCGGCCAGAACGACCTCCTTTTAGAGCGTCGCCCGATCTCCCCGCTTAACGTGCCCCGCATGAACCCCGATTGAAACGGGCTTTTTGTACGGTCGCACAAATCTGAATTGATGAACTCAGACTGCACAATGAAAGACAAGGTCGACTTGCTTCGGCGAAATCCTTCCCACGTTACGATCCATTCGCAAGCCCCTGAGGGCAAGTCGCAAGCGATTGTTACAAAAGCCGAAATCACACATATCTCGCAAACATTGCTGAAATCTGGTGCCGCACCAGAACTTTCAGTGTTTATTAAAGAATTCAAAACCTGCCGGCCGGTGCTGGCTTCTGTCGCAGACGTGTGGCTGATGGAAGTGGTCGTCCTCGAATTCGTCACCCGCAAACCCGCTTTTCGGTTTGTCGTTTGGGGTGAAATTGGAAATTGAAAAAGCATTTCGGCTGCCGCGGTGGTTTTTCAGGAGCTTCCAGGATGTCGCTCAAGGAATGTTTTACAAGAACTCTCATTATCGCCAGCCTGATGACGGCTGGTGTGTGGTATGCCAAAACGGGAACCATGCAGCGCTGGGCCGGGTCGACTTTCGAAGCAGATGAAATACCCGTCGCCGCTTTGCCGACGGTTACGGTCAACAGCGTCGGTTGGTCGGCTGATGGGAAAACGCTAATGTCGCTCTCGCGCGGCGAGCCATCGTTCCAAGCTTATATCGCTTTGCATGACGTCGCGCAGCCAACCGGTCGAATGCCGATCGATGTCATGGGCGAGTCGATTAATTCGGCGGCCTTGGCACCTGACGGTCGACATATGCTGACCAGCAATTTTAAGGGTGAACTGTGGTGGATCAATCTCGATTCCTTGGATTCAACGCGGCTTGTCAAATTGCCCAACCGCCAGGTCGTTTCGGCAACCGCGATTGCCGCCGACAGCCGATGGGTGGCAGCCGCGACTGATTCCAGCGCGATTTGCGTGTGCGACACGGCCAACATGAAATTGACGACATTGCACTCTGAGCGGCACAGCCGGATCAGCGACCTGCGTTTTTCGAACGACGGTAAGCAACTGGTGGATTGCCACAACGATGGTACGATCTCGCTGTTCGACGTAGCGACGCAGAAACTATTGCAGGAATTCATCGGGCACGAGCCAGTTGTTTCGGGCGCCGACTTCCTGGCCGACGGCGAGCGCATCATCTCGGCCGGAACCGATGACTCAGTTCGAATCTGGGACATTTCCAGCGGACGTGAAGTCTGGCGCGGTGAGTTCGGACTGTTCGGCATCAAGAGCCTGGCGGTATCGGCCGATGGTGCCATCGCGGCCTGGGGAGGTTTCAACCGCAAGATTATCGTCTGGGATTTATTGCGGGGAAAAAAGCGATTTGAGATCTCCACGGCCGCCTCGATCATCTACAGTTTGAAATTTTCGACCGATGGACAATTGCTGGCCGCCGCGGGAACCGAGGAAACGATCCGCCTGTACAACACGCAAACCGGTATCGAGGAAAAGCGAATCGACGTCAGTCTGCCACATGGCATTCAGCGTGATTCGTCGCCGATCTTAGAGTGACTGGCCGCGCTGGCCGTGCAATAACTGCCAAGTTGCCCCGTTCAAAACTGCGAGCAGGGGGGGAATCGGCCTCTTCAACTGGTCACGCGGCAATCCAACGCCACAGCGTCATCACGATGAGGTAGGCCATCGTGATGCAGCCGACTAAAAGGGCGACCAGAACGGCCATGAGACCAGCAACGAACAGCCAGTCGCCGGCATCGCCCCGCCTGGCCCGTGACGCACTTTCGTGACGGCGGAGCAATTCGACGTTCTTGATGTTGGCTTTCCAATAAACGTCAAACATGTCGCCGACGAGTGGCAGACAGCCCAGAACGTAATCGATGCCGAGATTCAGCGACATGCGGAGCAGCACCACGCGCGGCACACCACGGCGACTGGCGACTTTCAGAATGTACAGCGACACGATCGAGGTGATCGCATCGCCTAATCCGGGAAGCAGACCGATGATGGCGTCGAGGCCAAAGCGAATTTTCGTCCCGGGGATTTCAAACACGTTATCCATCCAGCGTGCAAGCAGCTCGACGTCAAATTCATCGTCGGGTCGCCATCGCTGTGGGTCTGTAATCAGAATCGGTTCAATCACTTGCCGAGGCATGGGGTCCTCCCCAGAGTTCTTTACATCGA
This sequence comes from Planctomycetia bacterium, assembly GCA_043746425.1. Classification (GTDB taxonomy): domain Bacteria; phylum Planctomycetota; class Planctomycetia; order Planctomycetales; family Planctomycetaceae; genus JACQFH01. The sequence goes on along the minus strand of JAYTRB010000009.1, from coordinate 3,467 downwards.
AATTACCTGCCGCAGAAAATGGCAGTACCAATGAAACTGCGGCACGAACCGTGCCAAAAGCTGTCGTTGAAACAAATTACCTGATGAGCGTTCGCGACATCGGGTTGCGACATCCGACATGGACAAAGTGGCAACGTGAAGTCGATATCGGGAGTCGATTTGGCGGGTGCCAGCGAGCTTTGGCGGCGCCTTGTCACTAATGATGGGAAAATGGCCTCTCATTTCCTGGTCAGAGGCCCTCGAAAACAGCAAGAAATTGCTCCCGGCCATCGAGTGCCAAATTGTTGCAATTCGCCTCGCGTCAAGTTGGATTTTTTGTTACGGTGCCGGTCGAGAAACCTGTTAAAAGGGGAACAGTCACCTCGCAACAAATTATATTCTCCCGAAATGATTGACCGCAACTCGGAGCCAGTCCCCTTTTTCAGCAAGCTCCGCGAATTGCCGATATGGATCATCGATGTCGCACCTCGCCTCCCGGCCATCGTCCCGTGACTTCCTGTCCCGTCGCATGCTTGCCGCCCAGAAGTCGATTTTCGGCCGGCGGACGCCCCAAGCGGGGGTCTTCTTCCATTACCCTCCGCTTCAGAGTGAAGCTGAAGAACGGGTCAATGGGCTGACGCACGGCGTGGCCGCTTTGGTCAGTCTCGCGGGAGGAGTGTGGCTGATCGCGGCCGCCAGCCGACAAGGCGAGGCCCTGATGGTCGCCGGCTGCGCCGCATATTGTGCTTCTTTGACAGCCGTGTTGACGATGTCGACCCTGTCGCACGTGGTCGGGCCACCGCGGCAGCGCCAGTTGTTCCGGGCGCTCGACCAGGCGGCTATTTACCTTCTGACGGCCGGCAGTTTCACACCATACTTTATCCGCTTCGTATTGCCGCAGGGATGGGGATGGCTGCTGGTCGCGGTGTGGGGAATCGCGATCATGGGGGCGTGCGATAAACTCAGGGGTGGCCGCGTCAATTCAGTTTCGATCGTCGGATATCTTTTGCTGGGCTGGTCTCCCTTATTGGCTGCCAAACCCCTTCTCAGCGGGATGCCGCCCGGTTGCCTGGCACTCGTCCTATCGGCTGGCGCATGCTATATGCTGGGAGTCGTGTTCCTGGTTTGCGATGATCGCTGCCGATTTTTTCATGCGATCTGGCATCTGCTCGTCGTTGCGGCCAGTGCCTGCACGTATGCCGGAATTGCTCTCTACATCATTTAGCCGGCGCTCGAACTGACGCGAGCAATCGCCTTGCAATTCGCCCGACGATAGCCCCTGCCGCGGTCTCCATTGAACGGAAACATGGCGGCTCGCAGGCTGCCGGTTCTGTCACGAACAGATGTTACCGCAGACGTCCGACGGCATATTCGTTGCCGTCTGTATACGGCTGACAATCAGGTTGGTCGTCTAACGATCAGCATTCTCAACCTTGTAACCGTCGAAATTCCGACACCTTCACGCATTTCGTGATGGAATGAAAAATGCAGGGTGAGAACATGTTCGTCTTTTCGACTTTCCCTCGGCCACGGATTGGATCTACGGTGAATCATGCCCCACACAAGACAGTCACGATTCAAAAAACTGCGACACTTAGGAGTACGGAGCATTCTCGGCAGCAGTTGTATCCTGTTGCTGCTGGTTTCAAAGGGGTGGTGCCAGGCCAAGTCTCAGGTGCAGAAAGACGATGAGCCGGTCGTCACGGTGGCGCTGCCGAGTGTCGATCAGTTCTACAGCGATCTCAAATTTCTGTTCGACCTGGTAAATGACGAAAACGGCTACAAGACCCTCAAAGAAACGATCGACGTCTTCCTGGTTGGGGTTGAGACCGACAAACCCGGCGGTGTGCGGCTCTATGCAACGCCCGATGGGCTTCGCGCCGTCGGCACGCTGCCAGTCAAAGGCGAGGCTCAATACCAGAAGTATTTGCAGAATCTCTTCGACCTTGACGTGAAAACCGCTCCGCCGCCGAAACCGACGCTGGCGGCTAAGATTCCCAAAGACGTCAACGACAAATTGAAGTCTCTAAAACTCCAGCCTGACGAACGACTTGTTTTTGGGTTGTTTGATGGTTTTGTGAAATTCGAGTCCGGAAGCATCCACATCGGCAATACACTCGAAGACGTTCGACTCGCCAAGGGTGACGTCAAGGTTGAACAGGCAAAAGGCGAGGATGTCGTCATTCTCATCAACAGCTCCAAAGACAGTGCCGAAGATCGTCGAAAGGCACTTGAGAAGTTGAAAGAACGGATATTGACTTTCGTCGATGAGAAAATCATTCAGAAGAAGGCCGAGCAAAAGCCGGGAGACGAGAGCGAGACCCTCTCACGCCTGCGTAAGGCGGTGCGGAAGATTAATTTCGAAGACATCGGCGGGATCTTGTCGGAATCAGCTCACACGCACATGGTATGGAGTACGTCTCACGCGAAAAAACAGTCGGTCATGCATTCGATGCTTGAGCCGGCAGCGGGAAGTTCGCTGGCTAAACGCATCGAGCAAATCGGCCAATTGTCGAATTCCTTTGCGGGCATTTCAAAGGAAGGCTGCGTTGCCACGCTCGATTTCAATCTTCCGAACGATCCCGAGCGTCAGGATTCCGTGAAAGCCGTGTCGAAGCAGGTGCGGTCGGCAGTTCAGGCCCGCACACAGGACAAGACTAACAAGAACCGCCGCCTGAATTCTGAACAGGTTGACTCGATCTTCGATCTGGTCGATGAAATGGCCGGCATGACGCAGCGAAATGGGTTCCTGCGAACATGGTCAAACGGCCACGAGTCACTCACGACGGTCGGAGGATTCGGGGTTTCTGATACAGCGCGCATCGTTGAATTGTTGCAGAAGTTCAAAGGCCGCGAAGGCGTGACTGTCGAACTCAAGATGGCCCGCGAAGGCGATGTCGATCTCCATAAGGTCGCCTTCGGCGAATTGCATAAAGACGTTCCCGAATTGTTCGACAACGAGGGAGCTATTTATGTGGGAACAGGCGAAAAGACAGTATGGTACGGCGTGGGTGAGAAAGCACTCGAACATCTGAAGCAGGCCATCCAGGAAGGTAAGACCGAACAACCGAAGTCGGATTTGGCACTCGAAGCGCATGCGCAGCTCCTGCCCATGGCAGAAGTGTGGCAAAAGATCAGCGCGCGTGTGAAAAAGAGCGACGTCGGAACAAAAGCCCGCGCCAACATCCGCGAGAAGAGTAAGACGGGAGAGAAGCACGCGAAGGCTGCCGCTCAGGCAATCACGACTTTATCCGATCTGGAAATTCCCAAGTTGGCCGTCGAGGCCTTCAAAAATGGCAAAGACACTGTGTCAATGACCCTCACGCGTAAGGGGAAGGGCCTGGAATTGATTGAACAGTTCGATGAAGGAGTTTTGCGATTTGCCGGCTTGGTGCTGTCGGCATTCGTCAAAGAGAACCTTGCGGACTAGGCGCCGCGACCAGTGCGTCAGTGGGGCGACGGTACGTGCAATCCGCCGCCCCACTTGA
>JAYTRB010000008.1:0-1879 GCA_043746425.1 Planctomycetia bacterium | reverse complement strand
CGCAAAGATGGCCCGCAGCAAGAGGTTAAACGAGCGTCGCAAAGAGCTCGAAGACTCTGCGCGAGAGCGCGGGGTCCGTATCGTCAGTCTCAGTAATTTTTTGCGCTTCCTGGGTTTTGAGGCACACGCAGGCGTCGTCCCTGCCGGCGGCAATTCGCCCGAGTAATCAGATTGATCCATCAGTCTTGAGCCTGGGTGACATGAAGTTCGCTATTTCTGAATTCACCCAGTCGCTTGACGCATCCCGCCTGGCATCCTCAAACTATGGTCTGCGCCGCGTACGTCGCTGGGGCCTTACCCGTGGCATCGCGTGCCGCGCTTGAGTGCTTGCGACGGCAAGAGCCCTGTCTGAAATAGTTGATTTTCGACGATTAGAATTCTCTCAAGGAGCATGCGCCATGACGTCTTCGTCGAGTATTTTTTCGCCGGTCTGGCTCGCCAGCGTGGTGCTGGCTCTGGGCACGGCGATTGTCGCCAGCGCCGCGTTTGTCGATGAGTATAAGAGCGGCATTAACTGGCCCGAGCCAAAGGTGGTCGATCCGGGGCCGATCGGCGGCCCTCCCTCCGACGCGATCGTGCTGTTCGACGGCAAGGATCTGTCGAAATGGCTTGGGGGAGATAAATGGGAGATCAAGGATGGCTATGCCATCACCCGCGAGACGGGAATCACCTCCAAACAGGCCTTCGGCGACTGCCAGTTGCACGTCGAATGGGCGACGCCCGCGGAGGTGAGCGGCGAAGGACAGGGGCGCGGAAACAGTGGCGTCTATCTGATGGAACGCTATGAACTTCAGGTCCTCGATTCCTACGAGAATAAGACCTATTTCGACGGCCAGGCCGGATCGATCTACAAGCAGCATCCGCCGCTGGTGAACGTCTGCCGCAAACCGGGAGAATGGCAGGCCTATGATATCGTCTTCACCGCTCCGCGCTTCGACACTGACGGAAAGCTCCTGAAGCCGGCGTACATCACCGTCCTGCAGAACGGCGTGCTCGTTCAAAACCATTATGAGTTACTGGGAGGCACCTACTACGATCGGGCGCCGGGTTATGAAGCGCACCCGCCCAAGGCCCCGATCCACCTGCAATTCCACGGCAATACAACCCGCTTCCGCAACATCTGGATCCGGGAGATCGCTGAATTGACTACGAAGTGAAACGAGTGTGAAGCTGCGGCGACATTTCGGCGGCGCCGCAGTCGAGAGTCGCGAGAGGTGGTTTGGTTGTCGTACAAAAACCGCTGAAGCCTGGCTTGGGGGCATGCTCGACGCGGCGAAATCGGCTGCCGCGTTTGTTCCCCATCTGACCGTGAATCACTAACTGACGGTGGAATTGGTACGGTCTGCGGTTGTGCGCCGAATTGAAATCTTCGGCGAGGCAGCGTGGCAGGTGTCGCCGACCATGCGGGTCGCCCATGCAGTGGTTCCGTGGCGAGTGAACACCGCTTAGTGTCACGTTTTCGGCTCGTGCACGAGGAAAAAGGCCACGGGTGACAAGGGTAACGGGTAAGTAGAGTCGCGGGGCACCTCGCGGCTAAGTGTTTAGTCATATCGGCGGCGGCTCAGAGCGAGCTCCCGTTTTCAACTGTCGAATTTTTGAGGCAAGAACGCATGGTCGAACGGTCGCGGCGCGGTAAAGGAAAACATAAACGTCAGCAGACGCTGCTGGGAAGCCACGCTCGGTGCTGGCTGTGGGGGCGAAATCTTGTTCTCGAAACGCTGGCGGCAGCTCGCTGGCGAATTCTCGATTTGTACTTGGCCGACAATCTGCCGGTCGAACAACTTGAAGAGGCCCGCAGTGCGGCCGAGCAACTGGGGCTTACCGTGAAAGTCGAGCGTCAGGAGACTCTCGAGCAGTTGGCCCATACGGCCGAGCATCA
>JAYTRB010000007.1:0-24187 GCA_043746425.1 Planctomycetia bacterium | reverse complement strand
AAGGGGTTATGGGTCGTGGCTACGAACCCCGCCCATTCGTGGATCAACCAGAGCCAATTTATCGACATTCTTGACCGGCTGGAGTTTCTCGTCGTGCAGGACATGTACGACACGACCGAAACGGCGCGGTTGGCCGATCTCGTTCTGCCCGCCGCGGGATGGGGCGAAAAGGAAGGAACATTCATCAATTCCGAACGGCGGTTCGGGCTTGTCAAGAAGGTGGCGCGCGCGCCCGGACAGGCGCTTGCCGACTTTTCGATCTTTAAGCTCATCGCCGATGCGTGGGGTGCCGGAGCGATGTTCCAAGAGTGGGATTCTCCCGCTGCGGTGTTTCAGATTCTAAAGCGACTCTCGCGCGGGCGGCCTTGCGATTTCACGGGGATCCGCGATTACCGCATGCTCGACGAGCGAGGTGGCGTGCAGTGGCCCTACCTGGAGGGAGAAACGACAGAAGAGCCGCACCGTCGCCTGTTCGCTGACGGCAGATTTCACCACGCCGACGGCCGGGCCATTTTTTTGTTTGAGAGCCCGCAACCGATGCCCGAACCGCCGACGAAGAGTTTTCCTTTCGTGCTGCTAACCGGGCGTGGCACCGCGGCGCAATGGCATACGCAGACCCGCACGCAAAAATCGGCCGTCTTGCGTAAACTGTCGCCCCAGAACGCGTACGTCGAGATCAATCCGGCTGACGCAAGAAAATTGAAAATCGCTCAGAACCAGCAAGTGCTCGTCGAATCGCAGCGCGGCTCGATCTCAGCCAGAGCCTTCGTGACGCCGGTCGTCCGCCCCGGCCAAGTGTTCATTCCCATGCACTACGACACAGTCAACAAGTTGACCGACGCGGTGTTTGATCCGTATTCGCGGCAGCCTTCATACAAAGCCTGCGCCGTTCGCGTGCGACCCGAGGGAAATAACCCGGATTGAGCGCCAGCTGGCCTGCCATTTTCCAGTTTTTAATTCTCAATCGCCGGCCGCATTATTAGTCGCCCCTGAAAACAGATTGTACATGCACCATGCAATTACGCGCCATTCTAAAATCGGGCCATCCCGGGACTCTGTTCACAGCTCTTCTCTATTTCGACTTCTGCTTTGCCGTCTGGGTGCTCAACAGCGCATTGGCACCGTATATCAGCGAAGAATTTGGGCTGACTCCCGAACAAAAGGGTTTCATGATTTCCGTTCCGGTCTGGGCCGGGGCACTCATGCGATTTCCGCTGGGGGTTTTGTCGCAGTACATCGGCCGGAAAAGGGCCGCCCAGGTCAACATGGGGGTGCTGGTGGCAGGATTGCTCTCGGGATATTATCTGGCGACGAGCTATGGGGGCGTCGTGGCTCTGGGGGCGATCCTGGGAATAGCCGGGGCCAGTTTCGGAGTGGCCCTGTCACTGGGCTCGGGATGGTATCCCCCCCAATATAAAGGCTTGGCGATGGGCATTGCCGGCGCGGGAAACAGCGGTGCCGTCCTGGCTGTACTGTTTGCCCCGCCCCTGGCCAAAGCATTCGGCTGGCAAGCCGTATATGCCATGACCGCGATTCCAATGGTGGGCGCCATGATCGCCTTGCAAGTGTTTGCCAAAGAGCCTCCCGACGGTGAAAAGAAAAATATTCGCGACTATCTTAAAATTCTGGTCGATCGCGACGTATGGGTCTTCAACCTGATGTACGCCGTGACTTTCGGCGGATACATCGGGCTGACCAGTTTTCTGCCGATGCTGTTTCACGACCAGTATGGAATTGCGAAAGAAGACATCGGCAAGTATTCGGCGGGAATTATCGTCATGGCCAGCATCCTGCGCGTCCTCGGAGGATGGTTCGCCGATCGCGTCGGAGGCCTGCGAATTCTGTTCGTCTTGTGCGGTGTCATCATCGCGACGACCGCAGTGGCCGCCACGATTCCGGCCAATCCGTGGGGGATGGTGGCCGTTCTCGTTGTCAGTTTCTCGGCGATGGGCGCTGGGAATGGGGCTGTCTTCCAGCTTGTGCCGCTCCGTTTCAAATCCACCACGGCCGTCGCCAGCAGCCTTATCGGCGAAGTGGGAGCGCTGGCCGGAGGGTTCCTGCCGATAGCGATGGGCTACAGCCTTAAGCTGAGTGGCGGTTTCGGGCTCGGCTTTCTTTCAGGAACACTGCTGGCCGTCTTCGCGCTGGCCATGCTCACATTCGTGTTTCGCGAGTGGACGACGACCTGGGTCGCCGCCGGCGGGAAGGCACTTGAAAGCTCGATGCCGTCCAGCGTTGAGGCACAATCGAGTCAAACGGTCCCCATCGAGTGCAGTTTGCGACCGGCCGACGCCTGACTGCGCAAGCGATAGTCGGCGGGAATGGACTCGTGGACAAACGGCTCGTCACCTCGATTCGCAGGTATTTTGAGTTACCGGTGCGTTCGAGTTGGGGTACGGCTATCGCGGAAACCCGAGTGTTAATTTACGGCGATTGCGCAAAGTTGAATGCCGTGCGATCAATACAATCCTTATTGGCGGTTTTTTCGACCTCGGGGAATGATGACCGCGGAGTCAGCGTCCGAAGCCTTAAATAGCGCTCAATGAAAGTAGGGTCGATACACTCACCGAAAGGCCGACCATGCAGGTTTTGCGCGCTCTCAGGGGATGGAATGCCAAGGCCGCGATCATCATCGCGGCAGTCCTGAGTTTTCCGGGCAGCCAATCCGCCGCCGATCCGCCGAAAAGCGACCCCGCGCCGATACGCACCGAAAACGGACTGGCGCGTGACGAATCGGCGACAATGGCTCCTGACGACGACGACGACCCGGCCGTGTTGGCCGACAGTTCAAATAATTCGTCGATCACAAAAACTCAAGTGGTGACCATACCCGCCGCCACGGGGTACACGTCCCCGCCGACGGCACCCGGGCAAAAGGCCGCCGTCCAGCCCTGGAAACTTCTATTCTTTGACAATGACTTCAGCTACAAAAAAAAGCCCGACCACCAGCGGCTTTTCGGCGAAGAATTGAAGGACATTCCGCTCGACGACCTCCCACTGCTGACATTCCTTCCAGACGAATCGTTCGTTTTCTCGACCGGCGGCGAAGTCCGTTTTCGGGAAATGGACGAAAGTAATCGCCTGCGACCCGGGCCGCCGGCGCGGGGCGATTATCAACTGTGGCGCTGGAGGCAGTACGCCGACCTCAAAGTCGGCGACTGGTTTCGCATTTACGGCGAAATGATCGACGCCTCGATGGACAACAACCCCCTGGCCACAACCGGAATTGACGTCAACCGCTGGGACGTGCAGAACCTGTTGTTCGATTTGAGAGTCTGGGAATTCGATAATGGCCGGCCGGTCTGGTTTCGTGCCGGCCGGCAGGAATTGTCGTACGGTTCACAGCGCCTGGTATCTCCTCTCGACTGGGCAAATACACGCCGCAATTTCGAGGGGCTCAAATTCTTCACCAAGGGAAGCGACTGGGATTTTGATTTGTGGTTCACGCGCCCGGTGAACTCAGCCACGATCGGTGACACGCCAGTGACCTATGCGGCCAATCATTTCGATTCCCCCAACATGAACCACACTTTCAGCGGTGCCTGGTTCACCTACAAAGGAGTCAAAGAGCAGATTGTCGATCTGTACTGGCTGTGGGACTTCAATTCGAAACTCATCCAACCGGGTTTTCCGGGGGGAAACCGGCACACGGTTGCCGGCCGCTGGCTCCGCAATTTTCCCGTGCTAGAGGGAGACCGCCCGATACGCACCTGGCATGGTGAAGTCGAAGGGGGCTATCAGTTCGGCGAAGACTTCGGAAAAAACGTCGTGGCCGGATTCGTCACCGCTGGCGCGGGACACACCTGGAATACAATTCCCTGGACACCCAACCTGTGGATCTACTACGACTACGCGTCGGGCAGCAACAATCTCAACGGGGGAACGACGCACACCTTCAATCAGCAATACGGCCTGACCCACGCCTACCTCGGACAAATCGATAACGTCGCGCGGCAGAACATTGGCGACATCAACGGCAAGTTCACTGTCAAACCGCACCCGCAGCTGGTTTTGGACACCCAGTACCATTGGCTCGACCTGGCCAATTCCCACGACGTCTTATACACGATCACCGGGCAGCCTTTCGGAAAACCCAACAGAGGCAGTCACGTCGGGGACGAACTCGATCTCGTCGGCACCTATACCGTCAATCCGAATTTCAGCGTTCAGCTCGGGTACTTCTGGTTCTGGTATGGCGATGTTGTGCAGAATAACTCGCCCCGCGGTACAGCCGAGCAATTGTACGTCATGACCACCTTTCGATACTGACCCCTGCCCCGGTCTGGGTGGAGCTGACGCCGCGCCTCATGAAGCCCAAGAGTTTAATTCACCCTCATCACGCCCGATTGCTCTGGCTATTCTCTTCTTAAACGTTGACAATACAAGCGTACAACTCGCCGCCATGCTCAACTGCAAAGTTGGCTCCGGGAAGTATTTACCCGAGCCATAGCCGCTAATACCGGCAGACTTTTCATTGAGGAGCGCTGGCATGTCTCAGCACCGCACAAAGTGCAGAAATGCGCAATGCGCATTCGAAGGAATGATGGAAGCCAAATCCGATCGGCCATTCGTCAAACAGGCTTTTCGCGACAAGGCGGCAGTGAATGCGAAAGCCAAGGGGATTGCCCCCACCGCCGAAGTGATGCAGCTTCGCTGCCCCAAGTGCGGTATGCGCTGGCGGGTGAAGTCCGATCAGTTGCGCTGAGAATCGCGCCTCAGTCTGCGAAAACCTCAGCCGCAATTCCACGCATCCGAACCTTGGCTGCAATCGCTTGCAGCTCAAGGTTTGTCAACGGCGTCACGAAACTCTCGGCTGGCGGGCGAGCCACGGTGTACGTCTGCACGAGTTTCAGGTTGCCCCCTGCTGCCGAGATTTCGGCAAGCCGGTCGCAAAACGCGTCAATCTCGGCTGCCGACGGCGCTGCGCCGGCGACACGCATGAAGAGGCTTTGAATGACGATCGGTCTTGTTCTCGCTGCGGCGGCGATGTTGTCGAGCACCCGTCGGAACGGGACTTTCGTCCGCTCGATGAGCTGATAGTATTCTTCGGTTCCCGCTTCGAGCTTGGCCCACACCTCACCGTTGTTTTCATCGAGAATCTTCAGGCCCCTTTCGACCACCGGCTTGTGAAACATGCTGGCGTTCGTGATGAGCACCATTTTCACTCCTGAAAGCTCATGCCGACGTTTCAGCTCAGCCACGGCACCAATGATTTCATCGAAATTTCGAAAGGTCGTCGGTTCGCCGTCACCAGAGAAGGCGATGTCGTTCAGCCGCCGGCGATCGAGTGGAACATCGCGAAACAGCTCATCTTCAAACAATGCGCCGCTGGAAACCAGCGAGAACATCTGGTCGGTTTCGGCCAACAGCCGGTCGGTTTCGACAAACCTCGTTTCGGCGTCACTGCGGCGATCAACCTGGCAGTAAATGCAATCGAAATTGCAAACCTTGTCGGGATTCAGGTTGACCCCGATTGAAATCCCCTTGCTGCGCCGCGACAGCACCGGGTACACGAACTTGTTTTCGCGCCAGTGGCGCGGGTGCTGCGTGTGCAGGATTTGCCAGGAATCGGCCACAACGTGCACTACCGGATTGAGGACTTGTGATTTGCAATTTCAGAAGTATACGCTGGCTGCTCAATCTCTGGCCAGCCGGGCTGAGTCTGCCCCGGATGCATCCCCGCCAACCCGAGTCTCAGAAACGGTTGCTTCTAACGCGATGTCATGCATGACTCGCAACCGCCAGAAAGAGCGTTGCGTCACATCCGTTCGATCTGCGTGTATTCATCGAGAACGACCGTCGTCTCTTCGCCCGCACTGCCGTCCTTCTTCAGAAGAATCAGGTCGGCAAAGGCTTTGTCGTCGAAGTTGCGTTTGACGTCCAGACCCTCGCGCCGGCGTTCGGTTCGCTCGACTGTTCCAGCGACCGACGTCGTCCAGATTTTCAGCCCCACTTTGATCCGCTGCGTGATCTTGACATGATCGCCCGCGCAAAGTGCCTCAAAAGCGATATAAGAAGTGCTTGTCGTCATGGCGTTTCAGAACATTTAAGGTCAATCGACATTCGCCCACGGGATGCGGCCCGTGGGCTTGAGGAACACACACTCGTCATACTTCCTTCGCTTTGATCCACGTCATCATGCTTCTGAGTTGCTTGCCGACGACTTCGACGGGGTGGCTTCGCTCGCGACGGCGGATCGCCTGAAAGGTGGGTTGGTTGGCCTTGTTCTCAAGGATCCATTCCTTGGCGAACTGTCCCTCGCGGATCTCTTTGAGAATCTTTTTCATCTCGGCCTTCGTCGCGTCTGTGACGATTCGCGGACCGCGCGTGTAGTCGCCGAATTCAGCCGTGTTCGAGATGCTGTATCGCATGTAATTGAGGCCCCCCTGATACATGAGGTCGACAATCAGCTTGAGCTCGTGCATGCACTCGAAATAGGCCATCTCGGGCTGGTACCCGGCTTCTACAAGGGTTTCAAACGCCGCTTTGACGAGGGCGCTCACGCCGCCGCACAACACGACCTGTTCGCCGAACAGGTCGGTCTCGGTCTCTTCGGCGAACGTCGTTTCAATGACGCCGCCCCGAGTTCCGCCGATGCCCTTGGCGTATGCCAGGGCCAGCTGCCGGGCCGAATCAGAGGCACCCGGCCAAAACGCAATGAGAGAAGGAACGCCGGCCCCTTTTTCAAATTCGGCCCGCACGAGATGACCGGGGCCTTTGGGGGCCACAAGGGCCGCATCGACTCCCTCCGGCGGCAGGACCTGCCCGAAGTGCATGTTGAAGCCGTGTGAACAAAGCAGCAGGTTCCCCGGGCTGAGATTTGGCTTGATTTCTGAGCGGAACAGGTCTCCCTGAACCTCGTCGGGGAGGAGGATGTTGATAATGTCTGCAGCTTTGGTGGCCTCGGCCAAAGGCATCGGCTTGAAATTGTGGCTGACGGCCAGATCGTAGTTCGGTGAGCCTTTCCGCTGCCCGATGATGACGTTCAGGCCGCTGTCTCGCAGGTTCTGGGCCTGCGCGTGCCCCTGGCTGCCATAACCCAGAATGGCAATGGTCTTGTTCTTCAAAAGTGCCAGATTGGCGTCATCGTCGTAATAAACCTTGGCGGGCATGTTCTACCTTCTTGGTATGCGATTCTTCAAAAACAATGTGTCAAAGTCTGCGTCTGCGGGAGCCACACGCTCCCGCCAGTGCCTGGGGAATTGCTATTTTACGATGCTTCTTACTCTACGTTGATTTACTCGGCAAGCGGTTACACTGTCGCCTCGGGCGGCGGCTCGGGGCTGGGCCGATCGTCGGTGTCGAAGTCTTCTGAGCTGGCGGCTGAGCGCAACAGCGCCACCCGACCGGTGCGCACCAGTTCAATGATGCCGTAAGGTCGCATGACATCAATGAACGCCTCGATCTTCCGCTCTTGCCCCGAAATCTCAACCATCACGTGGGTGGGACCGACATCAACGATTCGGGCACGAAAAATGTCGACGAGCTCATGCACCTCAGTGCGATGGGCGCCCTCGGTACTCACCTTGATGAGCATCAGGTCGCGCTCGACAAAATTCTGCTTTGAAAAGTCGATAACCCGTACGACTGTGATGATCTTTTCGAGCTGTTTGCGGACTTTGTCGAGGGTCTGTTCATCGCCGTTGACGACAAATGTCATTCGCGACAACTCGGGGTTTTCGGTCGCGCCAACGGCCAGGCTCTCAATATTAAAGGCGCGCGACGCCAGCATCCCCGAAATGTGCGCCAAAACCCCCGGCTGGTTCATGACCAGCGCCGACAAAACGTGTCTCATACCGTATCTGCCTGCCAAATTCGAATTCGTAAAACCGTGCGAACAAATCAGTTTAGTAGCCCCGGGAGAGACCGACAAGTGAAGAGAGACAACTGTGTCAGTCATCCCGCGAAATGGCGGTCGGCGATCAAGCGACCGGCCTAAACGGCCCCCGGGCAGTAACCCGCGGCAGTAAGTGCATAAACGTGGGCCACGCGTATCATGTCGTCGATCGAAACCCATTCGTCGAGTGTGTGTGCGCCCTGGGCATTGGGGCCGTGCGTAATTCCGGGAATTTTCGCCAATGCCCAGAACGTATTGCAGTCGTCGCAGAAGGGCTTGGCACCGAAGGGTACGCTGCGGCCGTTGCTCGCCGCGCGATGCGAATCCTGGAAGCAATTCACAAGTGGGTCATTGCGATCGAGCCTGAATCCGTCGCGGACGGTCTGAAAGTCGATGTCGATCGTCGTTTTCGTCCGTTTGGCCACTTGCGCGACGAGGCCGCGCAGTTCCTGTTCGACCTCATGCTGTTGCGCCCCGGGCAGCCAGCGGCGGGTTCCCTCGAGCCGGCACTCGTGCGGATACTGGTTGTAAATCTCCCCGGCATGAACCTGCCCGATGAAGACCGTTTCACAGCCCGCCTCGGGATCGCTTCGCCCGGCCAGATGGACTCCAAACTGACGCATCCTGGCGATCAGTTCGGCGGCCGCGTCGATCACGCTGGGCTCCTCCACAGGGCGCATCACTTCATGCACCGGCGCCCCGCTTCGGCGAATCGCAATCTTCCATGTCGCGAGTCCCCGCCCGACGACCGGAATGACGGAATTCAGGTATTCAGGAATCAGCACGGCGTCGCCGACGTAGCCTTCTCGGATCAGGGCGTCGAGTTGCCGGCCGTCTCCCCACGGAGCTTCGTGCAGATCGTGGGCCGTGAACAGCACGCTGCCCCCTTCCAAAGCACCACTTTCCCGCAAAACGCGAAGTGCTTCGACGGCCGCCGCCGTTCCTCCTTTCATGTCGCACGACCCGCTACCGGTAATGCGGTCTTCCCGAACTTCAGGAGCGACAAACGGAAGATGAACGGTGTCGATGTGGGCGTTGAATTGTAATGTCCGCCCGGGCCTGCCGCTGTCGAGACGCATCGCCACCGCGGGAGCCGAAGGATGATCGGCTGGCGGCCGCTCGACGCGAAATCCGTCGGCTTCGAGGATTTCCCCCAGCCGATCGAGCACCGCTCTTCCGTCCCCCGTTTTGCTGGGAATCTGCACCAGCTCGACGGCGGTACGCACGAGCCGTTCACGATTGATCAGCAAACGCAAACGGCCAGGCAGTTCAGCAGAAAACGTCATGGCAACGAGGCACATGAAATAGGAAGGTGAAATTCGACCGGTTCGCGGCGCGGCGCACGCGAATCACTTGCATCTGGCACACCCCCCCTCAATCCGCCGCCACCACTTCGAGCACCTCCCACGGCTTCAGTCGCACAAAACATGCACGGCTCTCTTCATTCGGGCGGTTGAGATCATAGACCAGCTCAAATTCTGCCAGGCTCGGATCGTCAAATTCCTCGAGCATGTACAATCCCACGACCGGATTGAGCGCCTCGCGTAACTCGTCGACGTTCGTAACCCCGTCGCTACATTCAATCAACTTCTGGGCGATCGCAGGCCAGAGTTCGGCGTAGTGTGTCTTCAAATCCCGGTAGACGGCCTGTTGAGCGCTGGTGGGCCCCGATTGAGGCGCCAGAATCTGAACGGCAAAATGCGTCGTCCGCGACGGTTCGTAGGTAAACGGAGACCGGCCGTCCCAGGCATCGACCCGGTACTTCAATGCCCCGAAGTCCGGATCCACCATCGTTATTGTTCCTGCGGCCATCTGTATTTGCTCCCTCGGGTTCAAAATGTTCACTTTCGACAAACCGGATTGTAGCGACGGACGGCGGCGAATGCAGCTACGAAAGGCATAAACTACCCAATGTCTTTTCGTAAGACTCGGGTTTCGCTGGCCACTTTCGATCACTCATCCAGCAACTTTCGAATCTTCTTTTTCATATCGGGAGCCTCCTCTTTCTCGGTCACCGGCTTTTTTGCAATCTTGACCGTAAATCTGCCGGTAAATTGCATGTCGTTTTTCGAGACCGCCGTGGCCTGCGGCCGGCCGATGATCTCGAACTCACTGGTTTCAATCGGCAACGCAAAATACAAGCGGCCCTGAGCGTCTTCGTGCACGCAGCGATAGGCCTGCTTTCCTACCAGCGCCTGGACGTGAAACCCAAACCCCCGGACCAGCGAAGCCAGGCCGACCGAGTTGCGGAACTCGGCCAAACCAGAAATATCGCGCTCCCCCTCGCTTCGTTTCTCAATGGCCTTTAGAAATTCGGGGACGGCGCGGACTAACTCACTGTCCCGTGCTTTTTTGAATCGGTCGCTCTGCTGTTTAAGATATCTTGCCAGTCGCGGGTTCTGCTGCGGATCGACGCGAACAAATTCAGTCGCATTGGCCGCGGTGATCGAAATACTGATGCCCCCTGCACCTCCGTTGAATTCAAGAATCAACGACGGGCTGCTCGCCCGCAACGGTTCAGATTCAAGACTGCTGAAGATCTCTTGAGCCGCGCGTTTCGGCCTTCCCAGATAGCTGTTGTCGAGCCGAAACGGCCCCAGTTCGACTTCAGTCAAGCGCTGGGCCGTCAGCGCCCCCTCGAGTTTCGGCTCAGGCTTGTATAAGAGCCACGCGATAACGGCCACCAGGATGCCGACGAAAAGCAGCGGTACGATCCACACCAGATGCTTGCGCCGCTGGGGGAGTTGTCGAACGGAAAGTTCGTCGGCAAGAGATTCCTCGTCAGCAACGACGTTGTCAATGTCGTTCTCGCTGACGTTTGCCGCGATAGACTCTGCAAATGGCGACGCCAATTGAGAAATCGCAGACGCAGGAATTAAAGAGTCGGAATCAGCCACGCCGGAGCCAGGTTCGGGAAAAGCCGAGCCGGCCACATCGGGCTTAGGAACGAGTACCTTGCCGCCGCACTGCGGGCACGCCTGCCTGCTGCCGGCGGCAGTCGCCGGCGCACGCATTACAGCCTCGCACCGCGGGCAAAGAAACTCGATCGCAGCCCGCACGAGCGGAATCTCAAGCGCCGGAACCAGAAGCTTGACTTCGCAGGTCGGGCAACGCTGCTTTTGACCGGCGGCCGCGTCGGGAACCGTAAGCTGCGCCTGGCAGCGCGGGCAGAGGAATTCGATAGGCAAGGAATCTCAGTCATCCTGATTGCCGCGTTTTGCAAACACGGGCGCCAATAGATTGTCGACCGGAGCGAAGTCGTCGGTCAGCAGCTGGCCGCGTGCCAGTTCCAAGATTGCGGCCATTTCGCCGAAGTTACGCGGCTCAGTCGAAGAATCGACCTCGCTCCAGGCAAAGGGGCCTTCTTTCCAATAACCGCCGCTGTACATGAGGTTCTCAAAATTGAGCTTCTTGAGTGAGCAGACGACGATAAAAGTGTCTTGCAACTCTCCCGGTTCACCGTGGTTGGCAGTAAATACGTACACATACGGAAATATCTTTCGGACGGTATTGACGTACCGCCCGAGAAATTGCCCGGTTTTCTCAGCGTGCGATCTTTTATAGAGACTGGAAATCGCTTCCTTGAATTTCTCGTCGGCGCCGGCCAGCCCCAGCAGGGTATCGCGCAGTTCATCGGGCATGACACCGCGCACGGCCAGAGAATAGCGTCCGTTGTCATAGCGCCGAACCTGCAAGCGCTGCAAAGGCACGGGCGCCGGCAACCACTCATCGTAAGCGTCCTTCCCAGGAGTAATCTCAGCCAGCAGGGGAGACGTCAGCAGCCGGGCTTGAACCTGCTCGTAGAGCGCGCCGACGAGCTCGGCAATCTTCGAGCCCTCTCGTGCATTCACATCCTCGTCGTCATCGCCCTGTAGCAATTCGTCGCGACGCTCTCGAGACATGACCCCATTATATCGCAAGCGATAAACGCCGTTCTGAAGGGCGACGGCAAAGTCGTCATACGGCACGGGGCATGAAACGAAAGCCCCTGGCGGAAGACTTACGGGCAACAGACTTTCTGAGGGGTTGCCTTCAATCGTCAAGACTGCGGCTTTCTCGGATCTCGTCGGATACTGGGCCCGTGGATAAATGTCGATGATGTTGACCAGATACACGCCGCGACCGGGCGTCAGCAGTTTGCTGACCCGCAAATTGAATTCAGAAGTCGTCAAATGCCACGGAACCGACAGGTCGTTGAAAGCGTCGCCGTACACGAAATCATAGGTCTGGAGCGATTCGCCTCGGGCGGCGCGGCGATCGTTCTCGCGAATCTGGTCGTCCACAAACTTCCGGGCGTCGCCGATGTGTGTGCGAACATATGTCTTCCCCTCGTCCGGGGGCCCAAAGTCGGTCGGCAGGCCAAGCTGCTGCTCGACGACTGCTTTGACGGCCGGGTCAATCTCGGCCACGTCGATCCGCGGTTCAAATGGAAAGCTGGCTTCGATCCAGCGCGGAAAGACGTACCCGCCACCGCCGATGAACAAGGTGCTTGTCTGTCGCGAACGATTGAAGAGCTGCCTCACCGCCTGGACGTATTCCTCCATTTCCCCCTGCGCCAGGAAATCAATGAGCGATTCCAGGGAGAACGGCCCCGTACAGATCAGCGACTTCAGCACACTGTCATAATGCACCGTGATGCCAGTGTCAGTGTCGAATGTGATTCCCCGGGGTAACTCAGGTAAATCCGTTAATATCACGCCGCCGTTCTTGCGGGCGATTCTGTTCCAATCGGTAAGGGCCTGCTCCCACGTAACGTACATGGCCTGCCAAAACTCGGCGTACGGGCCGATTGTCAACAGTTGCCGCACCTGTCCCAGCTGCATCGTTCCTTCGATCGACAGCGTTTTCTTTTGGTTGTCGTATTTGACCGATGACGGAAAAGCAGCCATAAAGACATCGGCCGACGGAAAGTTCTTGAGCTCGACTTCAGTGCGCGTATCACGCATGCCAACCGCCCGTTCAGTAATGGCCGCATAAACGAGTTCGTAGTCGTAATACAGTTTGGCTGGCTGCTGGGGGTTGTAAAAGCTGTGAATCAAATGGTCGAGCGTCAAAACCTTGACCGCATCCCCCTTTTCGCGGGCGTCGGTAATCTTGATTGTGTAATAGTCGCTTTCGCGGATGAACTCATGGGGGTCGTCGCGCCGCAGCGCCAAAGTGCGCCCCAGCTCGTGCAATTGCAACCCGAGCCGCGAACCCCAAGTGGCCCACTCGTTTTCCACTTGCCGGCGTTCTGCACGTAAGTCGCTGTGCTCGCCGGCAGCCGGCGGTTGCGACTCATCGGTCTGACCGGCGGCACCAGTTCGGGCCGTCACGTTCTGAGCGGTATCGGCCGGGGAAATCTGCCACACCGAACGGATGCCGGCAATGGTGCGGCAGAATTTCGACACCTGATCGGCCGTTGTCGACGACAGGAGTCCGAACTGAACAATCAGCGGCAATGCCCCGAGAAGGGCTGCCGACCGAAACCCGCGCTCCCCGGCAGCGACCAGTGCTCCCATGACAACCAGTGCGCTCGCCGTCATCCAGATGACCTGATGGCACCCGAATTTTTCGACCAGCCAGAACCCCGTCAAAAAAGTCCCGACAATCGAACCCAGCGCGCCCCAGGCATAGATGTTGCCCACAGCCTTCCCGGTCTTCGCACTCCGCTTAAGGGCCATGCTGGCCGTCACCGGCGAGATGGTGCCCAGCGAAAGGGCCGGTAGAAAGAATACCCAGGCCACGACCAGCATCACCCACGTCTGCCAGTTCCATCCCTCCGGACAGGGCGTATTCGCGGCCATGTTGTCTAGAAAAAGCACACTGAACGTCAACAGCCCCGAAATCAGAAACAGCCCTGGCAGCACCTTTTGCGGCGCGTATTTGTCGGCTAGCCAGCCTCCCAGGTAATTCCCGATACTGATACCGGCCAGCACGACTCCAATCACCGATGTCCAGGTATACACGGAATTTCCGAGATACCGGGCGATGAGCCGCGAAGCGGTGAGTTCCAGAATCATGATGCAAACGCTGGCCGCGAACACAATCGCATTGCACCCGATCAGCGCCCAAAAGTCGCTGACGCGCGTCGTTCTGGGCAACTTCGGCAAGCCGCGGTCGCCGCTGACGGGGGGCGGCAATTCGCCCCGCGCGCCGGGTTTCATATCTGGCGCCAGTTTGCCAGCAGGAGGCGTGGTCCAAAACTCAATGGGGTATTCTTCAACCGGCTCCGCAGAACCTTTTTCAGCAGCCGCAGCTGGATTTGCATCGTCGGGCACAATCGGCTCCTCTTAAGATTTGTGACCCGACCAATATAGCCGTTACTCTGTTTCGCGGCGAGGCGCAGCAGCGTCTCGCGACCAGGCCGTTCGCACCGCACTCACTTCTTCTTTTCTTCATCGTCTTTGGGCGGCGGCAGTTCTTCGAGCGCCTTGGCGATTTCTTCGGGCTCGCGCGCCTTGTACAGGTCTGGAGCAGTTCCCGGAACCTTCGTCCGGAACTCAGAATGCGAACCGGCAGGCAACGTATAGACCTGATAGCCAGTGCCCATGCGTCGCCGGTAAATCATCGGGTACGAGATCGGGTATTCATGCACCGCGCCAGGCTTGAGGGTGTACGGTCCTCCCCAGCCGCTGTACGGGCCCTTCGTCTCATACACCAGTGGTTTATCGCTGCTGTTGGTGATTTTTAGCCCCGGCGCCTTGAAGACAGCGTACAAAATCGGCGCGGTCCAACCGGCCTCTTCGGCCCGCAGCCGGGCGTAACCCAGATTGATGTCGGGGATGGTCGCCTGCGGTGGACCGCCGCTGCTGATGAATTCGTCCCATCCGGCGGCGAACAGTGTCTTGATCCGCTCATTGTCAATCTGCTCATCCTGAGCTTCATACCCAGAAACGAATCGCCCTGTGACTTCGATCTGCGCCGGGCCTTCTGGAGCCAGCGATACGGCACGCGTCAGCTCGACAGGCCTGACGAGCCTGGTAGCGAATGGCTGCCGCAGCGCGATGTCGAATTCAGCGCACGGTTTAAAGGCGGTCGCTGTCGGATCTGTCTTAATCGACACCAGCAGCTTGAGTTGCTTAGCATCGAGCGCCGGTGACTTGCCGGGAATGTCTATCACCGTAATCGGACCGGCCAGCACGATCTCGCTCCATACCGCAAGCTGGCTGCCATGCCGCTTCAAATCGGGAACCGCCTCAGCCATAACAGCAGCTTCGGCCAGTTTCGCCATGGCTGTCGATGGGGTATCGGCCACATGCACACGCACGACATCAGCCTCGACGAGCATTTCAGTCAAGGGGCCGAGCATCTGGGGCGCGAGACCAACTTGAAGACTCGTCGTCTGCGGTACGTCGGCGACAGCCGGACCGACCGGCATCATGGCGCGCACCTTCGTCGGGGGATGCGACGGATCAATCGCCGCCGCCGTCATTCCCAGTACCAGCGAAACTCCGTTTTCATCAGTGCTGACAGCTTCGGGCCAGAGCCGGAGTCGCGGCTGATAGACCGGCAGCGGCCAAACTCCGGCTGCCGTCTTGCCCGCTGCGGTGGCGTCGAATCGCTGCTCGAGTTCGGCAATCAGGCGAGGAACGACTCCGGCCACCTGTTGCTCCAGGGTGTGCTTGCGGCCATACAACCCGCTGACAAGGCCGTTCGAAACCTTGTTCTGGGTCATTCCGAATCCGTGCGTCGAAACCCCGGCCGGCGCCGTGACATACCAGTTGTCGTCGGGAATCGAGAAGGCCGTTCCCACCTGGCGAAACCGGAGCTTGCGATCGACCACCTCGGGCGTAACGTCAATACTGAGCCAGACAGGGCGCTGATGGCCGATCACGATGTTGATAGGGCCAGCCTCGGCAGAATGCCGGTCGCCACTGAGTGACGTTCCACCGATCGTCACGATCACATTCTGCAATCCGAGTTGAATGTTTAAACGGTCTTTGCGATACGCTTTGACACTGGCGCGCGCCAATTGTGCCTGGTACGTCAGTCCCGACATGACGACGCTAAACGAATACCCGTCAGACTGGGTCGTGTCTGAGATGTCGTTGAGCCTGCCGACGAGCGCATCTTGAGGAACAATTCTGGGAATCGAGTCGGCCAAAGCGGCGAGCATCTCATTCCCCAGTCGCACGTAAGCGGCTCGGGGAATATCGATCGCAGGAACAAACGGAGGCTCGGGAATCGGGGCCGGTTTCTGTCCAGCCGCGAGGCGCGGCCGCGCTGTCACCAAGGCCAGTTTGGCTGGGTCGCCCTGCGGGCTGAGCATCCAGGAATAGAGCGCGTCGTCGTCGTAGGCATCTTGCCACACATCATGGTCGCCCTCTGGCGGTTCTGTATAACGAGGTTGTCCGCCGGCGGTTCGCACCGCGGACAGCATTTTCTGGGTTTCTGCCGCGAGAACAGTTCGATCTTTGGGGCCGTGCCAAGCCCAGATCGGAACGTTCTTCAATTTCTCGCCCCACGCCTCATCTCCTCCACCAGAAACGGGGACGACCGACAGCCAGCGGTCGGGAAAAGCCGCGGCCATCTCCCACGCGCCATAGCCACCCATCGACCACCCGGTAAGAATCTCGCGCTTCGGATCGACGCTGTAATCCTTCTCGACCTGCTCGAGAATCTTAATGGCGCGCTTCCCGTCGGCCGTGTCGAGAGACCAGCCTTTCAGCAGCCGTCCGTGCATCTCTTCGCTTTGCGGAAAGACGGCGATGTATGGAAAGTTCGCCTCCCGCAACCGAATCAAGGGCCCCAACCCGTATTGAGTGGGGAGCACTCCGTCGGTTCCCCGTTCACCTGCGCCATGAAGGAAGAGAATCACAGGCCACTTTTTCGTCGGCGTATAACCGTGCGGCACGAAGACCGTATACTTATGATTGCCCGCGTCATCCTTGAAAATGCGAGGCACGAACCCGGTCGTACGCGGGACGGCAGTCGCTTGACCCCGGGCGAAACCCGACACCAGCAGGACGCCACTGATCAACGGCAACAGCCATTTTGGAGCAAAGAAGATTCTAAGCATGATCGTCCCTGTTGGGGATGGCGTGTGAAGCGAACGGCCGGCGGACGTAATTTTATCACCCCAGGGTGATTTCGATCAGTCCCTCTGTGATTTATTTTCTGACTCGGTGCGTCCCTTTGCTCTCTCTTGCTCGATCGATCGAGGTCGTGAACTTCGGCAGACTGGGAGTGCCCATCCGACACCGAGCCTTCTTTGTCCGATTCAGCGTCACCAGTATCGGCAGCTCGGACAACGGGGGAGGCACGTACCCTACACATTTATCCCATCTTTCCCATTTACATCCATCTTCACCAAATATCATACATTCAACGTGGATACTCTTTTTTCCGAATACAAGACATTTAACGGAAGTCAGCAGGAACAACTCCCGCGAGGCGATGAATTCAAAGGGTCGGGCGACTCCCGTTGCGACCAGAACATTCAAATCGCAGGCGCCATTATGTCGACGAAAGCCCAAAGCGCGTCAGGGCAGAGCACACCTTTGCAATACCAACTCGGCAAGCTCCCGCGGCGTTTCGTCGCCTTGCATCTCGACTGCCTTACACTCAACGAGGTTTTTGAACCATGTGTGTTGTCGCTTGGCGAACTGACGGGTACGGGCTTGAATCAGTTCGATGGCCTCACGCAACGACAACCGACCTTCGAGATGATCGAACACCTCTTTATACCCCAGCGCCTGCCGGGCTGTCTTTCCGGGCGGCTTCTCGTGCTCGAGCAGCCGCTCGACTTCTGCGATTAATCCCTCGCGAAGCATCTGTTCGACACGCCGATTGACACGTTCATACAGCCACTCCCGCGGCGGATGAAGCCAGTAGACGTGACGCGGACGCTCGCCGACCGGAAGTGGCTGCTGCTGCTGCTGTATCGAGAGCGGTATTCCCGTGGTCTCGAAAACTTCGATTCCACGGATCACCCGCCGCAGGTCGCGCGGGTGCAGCCGCGCCGCCAGTACCGGGTCAACTTGACTCAATCGGCCGTGAACGGCCTCAAATCCGTCGTTTTCGGCAAGAGCTCCGAGTTTTCGGCGCAACTCCCAGTCGGCCGGCGGTCCCTGAAATACTCCGCGCAGAGCTCCCCGCAAATACAGCCCCGTCCCGCCGACAAACAGCGGCACGCGCCCGCGGCCGACAATTTCGCAGGCGACCGCCCGGGCCGCCTCGACATATTCTGCCAGGCTGTATTCCTCGTGCGGATCGAGAATGTCGATCAAATGGTGCGCTACACGGTCGCGCGCGGCAATATCGGGCTTAGCCGTCCCCACATCCATTCCGCGGTACAATGACATCGAATCGAGGGCGACAATCTCAGCATTCAGCAACTCGGCCAGGTCACAGCCCGCCGCGCTTTTTCCGCAGGCCGTCGGGCCAGCCAGAAACCAGCAGCGTTGCAGAATCTGATGATTGAACGGCATGGTCGGCAACAAACGAGAATTGGCGTGATCGTGGTCCAGAGTTCCATTGAAGCAAGTCAAACCCTTTCCTGCCACACCCCATGCAAACGGAAATCGTTGATCCATTTTTCACTTGACACAGCTTCTACGACTGCTCAATCTGTACCTCGTCCCTTTGACGATAACCAGCAGATGCCAAATGGATGTGAAATTTGGAACCGCCATCCTTTAACCTGAGGCTGGCGGTTCTGTGGCTGGCCTTCAAAAGCTCGGTCATTAACTCTCGTCGCTGCACTCTGGCCTGATACGAAACTCAATGCCCGTCTTCGAAACCAGCGTCACACTCGATTGTCCGCGCGAGCGGGCGTTTGATTTTCTGTTACGACCGGCCAACGTGGCCCGTATTGCCCCTCCCGAGTTGGGGTTAAGTTTCATCAGCGCTCCTGAGATTGTTTCGCTCGGGAGCCGCATTGAATTCAAAGTTCAGGGCTTTGGCCAGGTTCAGACCATGTTGCACGAAATCAGCACGCTGATCTACCCGCAGCAGATCACCGAGACACAGATCCGCGGGCTCTTCGCGAGCTGGGTTCACGAGCATGCCTTCGAGACGAATGCCCAGGGACAGGCCATCGTCATCGATCGCATCAACTTCAAACCACCCGCCGGCTTGCTGGGTTTGCTGATTACGGCCAACAGAATTCTGGAACACCTCGAAGACGGCTTCGCGCATCGGCACGCGGAATTGCGGAAGCTGCTGGCGCCCGCAGCCTGATTGGCGCCATGTCATTTCCTGCCAACGTTCGCATCGTTCTCGTCGAGCCGGAGTATCCGGGAAATGTCGGTTCGACGGCGCGCGCCATGTTTACGCTGGGGCTCTCTGAACTTTTCGTCGTCAACCCGGCTTGCGACCCGCAATCGGAAGAAACGTACTGGCTGGCTCACAGTGCGGCCGACGTGGTGAAAAATCTGCACGTCGTTTCGCGACTTGAAGACGCACTGGCCGACACCGTCTTTTCGGTCGGAACGACGCGGCGCGTGCGGCGCGTGGCTTATCCGATCTTCACTCCCGAAGAAGCGGCCGCGCAGATTCGCGAGCGCGAACCGCAACGTCCGGTTGCGATTGTCTTCGGCCGAGAATCGTCGGGGCTGACGAATCCCGAACTGTCGCTGTGCTCAATCCAGTCGACGATTCCGACGGCTACCCAGAATCATTCGCTCAACCTGGCGCAGGCCGTGTTGGTGTATTGCCACAGCCTCTACCAGGCATCCCTCTCACCCGCCGAACGCGAGCATGCATGGAAATTGGCGACACATGTCGAGATGGAGCGATTTTACGCGCATCTGGGCGATACGATGGCGCGTTTGAGGACGAAGCCCGCTACGACAATGGAACGGTACCTGGTCCGTTTTCGCCGCGTCATCAGCCGGATGCCGCTGGAAACACGCGATATCAATCTGCTGCACAAACTGCTGGCCAAGGTCGACCACGTGACGAGTCCTGGGCATGCGACTGCAGAGAGCAAAGACGGCGCACAATCAAGTCACGAGCGCGATCACACCCCATAGCAAGGTACCATTTGAAAATTAAAAAAATCAAAACTTCAACTGGAACAATGCTGACCGCCAATTCAACCGACTCGCTGCTTCTCTCGATTTCACTATGATCGAATTTTCGGGGGTCTGGTTTTGGCAGATGGGCTTGTGACTGTCGAAGCATTACGTGGTACGGTTTGTCGTGGTCAACAGCTGTAATCATCTGCCCCGACAGGCCCTCATTGCGGCGCTCCCGACTGGCAAACATCGGGAAACACGCCATGGCAGTCTGTTGAAAGAATGATGCGTTCAGCGCCCAGTCGATCGAGTTCTCCACGTCGAGATTGCATTGCGTTTCGTGGCCCGCAATTTTTCAATATCCCATCGGGCTCTACAGAAACCGCGGATCTTCATCGGCAAACGGGTGCAAGGCACGCAACGTCTTCGGCTTGGGCAGCGCGTTCAGCGCAACTTCTGCCAGGCGAAAGTCATCGCCCGAGGTGATTTTGAAGTTCAGCGGCGAGCCTTCGACAAGCGTGACGGGGTGCCCCAGGTGTTCGACTAGCTGGGCCTCGTCGGTGGGCTGGAGCGACCCCTGTTGCGCGTAGGCATCTAATAGGAGCTGGCGTCTGAAGACCTGCGGCGTCTGTGCCGCCCACAATCCAATGCGGGGCACCGTTTCTTCAATCGTCGCATCGGGGCGGCTGCGCTTCAGAGTATTCGTAACGGGCGTCGCCAGAATCGCGGCCCCCGATTTCTCGGCCGCACGAAAAACACGATCGATCCATTCCGTAACAAGCAAGGGACGCGCCGCGTCGTGGACGGCGACAAAATCGGCCTCGGGCCGGACACGCGCCAAAGCATTACGCACTGAATCACACCGCTCGGTGCCCCCCACGACAATCTCCACGTTCATGAAAGCCAGGTTGGGGGCGAACTTCTCTTTGAACCAGTCGAGATCCTCAGGGGCGAGCACGACCAGCGTTTGAATGACATCGTCGCGATTGGCAAAGTGCTCGGCTGCCCGCAACCACACCGCGCGCCCTTGCAGCTCGACAAATGGTTTCTTCCGCTTCTGGAGATTGAAGCGGGAACTTTTTCCGGCAGCCGGTAAAATGACGGCGAACTTTGACATGACCGCGCGATAATAACTCGCCCCGCGACCCGCGCCAAGCGCTGGCCACTACAGGCACAGCCTCGGCCCATTATGAGCGATCAACCAACGTGCGATACCAGATCTTCGGCTGGGGGGCGGCCGCAACCGCGCCGCCGCGTCGCCCGCCCGAATTCCACTGCCGCAGAAGCTGCGCGAGGCCATGCTACTCCGACCGGTCTTGCTCCTCCTTGGCTTGGCTGCGGTGCAGGTGCGGCAGCAATTCGAGCTGGAATGCTTTGACCGGGCTGATCAGACTCTTTTCAAGAACGCGGCGACGGTTCGTCCACAGACGATCTGGCAAACCCGCTTCTGCGGTGAGCTTTTCGAGCACTTCAAACGTCTGCTCAGCAGCCAGAATGGTCTTGTCAATCTCATCCAGCGTCTCTTTGACATTCGCGGGTAACACGCCGACCCGCGCTTCCCACCGCAGTTTCAGCGCCTGCAAGAGAGCGTTCAGGTCGTCCCATCGAATCTCCAGATCGGGCTCGGCCTGGGGGTGTTCGCGAATCAGCCGCAGGGCTTCAACAATGTTGTGCAGCGAAACGTCGCGCGGCGACGAGAAATACGTGGCGTACAGACGATGCCGCAATTCCTGCACAAAGTCGCGGTCATCCGAACGCACGTACAGTTCGGCCGCTTCCTCATGGACGAAGTAACTGATCAGCGGGTCATACGGCACGGCGAAGCGAACAAGTTGCTCGATGTCGGCAGACCGGCTGCTTCTTACGGCCCGGCCCAATTCCTGAAAGTAACGCAAGCGGCGACGGTCTTCGGGATGCAGCCGCCTGTCTTCGTCGGTAGCGCTGACCTGCTGAATCTGTGACCGCGGTTTATCCTTGATCTGGCTTCGCAATGTCGCACGATACGCCCAATACTGATCGGCAAATTTGGTCATCAGGTTCTGCTGCTCTCGCACTTCAGCCAACCTTCGCCGCAGAACTGGCGAATCGCCATCATCCCCTGCCCACGCCAGCAGACGTTGCCGCATCGGAGTCATGGCGTCGCGAACCTCCTGAACTTTGGGCGCCCAGCGGATAACCTCGCGCGGCAGCGAAAATGGAAGTTGCCCGGCACTCGCAGTGCTTGCCGTGCCCGGCGAACTGGAGATGAATTCCGCCAGCCCCGCGTGATTGTACGCCCCAAGATCGAGGATGACTGTCCAATCGACCCCTGACTGAGAAAGCACAGATCGAACATGCGGTTGCTCCATCCGAGCGACCAGACCCGGTTGAATCAATCCCGCATCGGTGTTGGTCGCCGCCAGCAGATATTCTCCTGGCGCCACCTCGACCGCCAGCACATCGCGAAAGACCGTTTGCAGCGTACGCACGATCGCCTGCAGCACCTGTGGGCCAAAATCTACGGTCTGCAGTCTTTGGCAGAAGACTCCCCCGGCCGACAACTTGCGCGCGACGCGAGAATAGAATTCGGTTGTCAAATATGGCTGCGACCGGGCCAACGACAGATGTTCGGGAGATGACACGATGACGTCAAACCCGCCCGGCGCAGCACTCACGCCCAGCGCCGGATCGCAGATCGAAAGCGTCACGCGCTCTTCGTCAAAGGGGTTTGATCCCGATGCGACGGCCACGATCTCACGGATGACGCGAACGAGACCGGCGTCGGTCTCGAGGCAGACAATTTCGGGAATCGGAAAAGCCAGCGTCGCCGACAACGACTCGCTGCTCCCCAATCCCAGGAGCAGCACGCGGGCGGCCTTGCCGTGCAATACCAGGGGCAACGCCGCTTGCAAGGTCTCGGGCACGAAACGCGGAAAGGCGCCAGAGTCGGTACTCGCCACGCCACGCGGAATGCCATTTTCCCGGATTTGGAATTGATGTCCGCCGTATTTCCATACGGTGTAAATGCCGCGATCTCCTGTGATCGTAGCCGTGATTCGGCCGTCATCCAAAAATTCCAGAAGTGCCGGATTCAATCCTGTCAGGTAGGCATATGCGGCATTGGAATTGAAGAGCAGTTTCGCCGACCGCGTTGAATCGACATTATTGCGCCACAGCGGGGCAATGACGATGACGCCAACTGCAGCGCCGAGCGACAGGCGTTGCACCCGGCCGGCCGTGAGCGCGTGCCCCGCCACCATGTGCCACACCACCGTTGTCGCGACAACCCCCCACGCCAGGTCGATGATGATCCATGCAGGCGACAACTGCTGGAAGCCCCACGCCGAAATGGCACTGTATCCCAGGAAGCCGGCGAACATTACGCCCCCCTTTCGCAGGCGATCGAGCGAAGGTTGTTTTCCGATTGAAGGCGCGACACACAAAATCGAGGCGATTGCCAATGGAAGGACAGCGAGACCTGCCAAAGCTCCGCGCGCGAGAAGCATCAAAGTCGGCGACGACACATAGGCATTGAGCCAGAGAGCGCCGGTAATCAACAGCGGAAACGTCGCCACGACGCCCACGCTCCATGCGGCGGCTCCTGCGACAGCGAGCAACCTCGTCCGTTCAAGCTGCGAGTGGGTGCCGCGACCGCGAATGACCAGCCACCAGCCGACTGCGATTCCCGCGCACAATCCAATCGTTTCTGAGCACAACATGTAAATCGTGCCCGGCATCAGTTGTTCGAGCACACGCCCGAGGGCGGCGAGCATTCCCCCGAATCCAAACACCTGCGCCGCTGCGATCAGAAGCGGTGCGCTGAAAGGCCGGCCAGTAGCAACTCCTTGCGCGACAATGGGCTCTGGCATGCTATCGCTGGAGTCGGCGAAGCGCGATGAGTCGAGCAATGCGGCATTCGGGTCGGTGTCTGGACTGCGGTAAGACTCGACCAGCGCAATGCCCAAACCCAGACCAGCCGCCAGGACGCCACAGTGATAGGGCCCGACGATTGGCGCCAGTTCAATTCCCCAAACCGCCAGTCCAGCGGCCGCACCCAGAAAGACAAACGTCTGCCGTCGCTGGCGGTCGGTAATCACGGCGTCAGGATCAGTCGCCAACCTGCTCGCCAGAAATGCCGGCATACCGAGAACGATCAGGGCGAGTGCAAAGAGTGCGACGGCGTTCCACACAGAGGATGTCAGACTGATAAATCCCGGCTGTGAAATTGCCGAATCGACAATTTGCAAAACCCAGGGTGAAGCAACCATCCAAGCGGCCAATGCAAAATGCAGAATCGCCGCGCTCGTCGCCCCAGGCAATCGCCAGCGTCGAACCGCCTGCGCGGGCGCTGCCCCCGCAGTGATTCCGAGCGCCAGGGCCGCCAGCATTGCCAGCGAAGCTGGCAGCGATGTCCCCAGCAGCGTGGCAA
>JAYTRB010000006.1:0-3497 GCA_043746425.1 Planctomycetia bacterium | reverse complement strand
CACACGCCGACGGTTCCTGTTCCCACTGCACGGGCCATTTCAATCGCCATCTGCATGGCTGTCGTCGAAGCAACGTGCCCCAGGTTGCGGCCGCCGTTGAGAACCGCAATGGCCGGCGTTCTGGTCGTTACAAGCATCTGACCACGGGGATCGATTTCACCGCGGTCCATTGCCGTCAGGTATCGTGGAGTCGCCCGGCTGCCGTGCGATTGAATGCCGCGCAAGTCGGCTTCTATCTGCCGGCTCGCGGCGACTTCAGCTTCGGCGCGAAACATTCCCTTGCGCACATACAAAGATACCATCAATTCTTTAAGAGACTCGGCGTGAACAATGACGTCTTGAGCCGGGTCGAGCGGATAATCGGGAATGTCGGGCATGATGCAAGACTTGAGATTTGAGAATTACAAGGGGTAAGAGCAGCACTCGTTTCTGTATCGCCGTTGAACAGTCGTTTGTAAAAACTTAAACAGCCCCGCGCGTGGCGGCCGGCCCGCGCTCGTCCAGTGCCCGCTGAATCTGCAAGAGTTGATCGTCATTTAGCCGCCAACCCATTCCGCCGGCATTGGTCCGGATCTGCTCGGGACGTTTGGCGCCGCACAGTGCGGCGGTGATGCCGGGTTGGTGAATTGTCCAATTCACGACGAGCTCAGCCACTGATCGACCTGCCTGGGCCGCAATGGGCCGGAGTTGATCCAGAAAATTCTGATTCTTCTGCCATTCTTCTCCCTGGAACATGGGATATTTCCGCCGACCATCGAGTTCATCAAATACATGATCGCGAGTCAGCTTGCCGGCCAGAAGCCCCTTCATGAGTGGCCAGTAAACGATGACCGCGACATCGTGAAGACGGCACCACGGAAGTTGACGGCTTTCAATCTCGCGCTGCAACAGATTGTAATGCGGTTGGAAGGCGGCCAGCGGGCACACGGCCGAGAATTCGGCAAGCTGTTCGACTGTCGCATTCGACAGGCCGACTGCACGCGTCTTACCCGAATCGAGCAGTTCCTTCAGCGCGCTGGCCGACTCGGCGACGGGAATCTTGGGATCGGGAGCGTGCAGATAGAGAAGATCTATGCGGTCAGTTCCAAGGCGAAGCAGACTTTCGTCGCATTGCCGCTTGAGCGTCGCCGGAGAACCATCGCGGGCCTGTTTGCCGTTTTCCCAATGAATGCCACCTTTGGTTGCAATGACGATGTCGTTACGGCGACGTTTGAAAGCACGTGAGATGAGTCGTTCGCTTTCCCCTTCAAAACCGTAACAGTAGGCGGTATCGAAGAAATTGATTCCCGCGTCGAAGGCGGCCTCAAGCGTTTCCAGACTGTCGGGCTCATTGACGTCGACGCTCGTGATGCCGGAAATCGGCCAGCAGCCCATCGCGACCGGCGTAATTCGGATGTCAGTCGATCCCAGTTGTCGTAATTCCACAGGTTGTTGCAGTTCGATTGAGAAAAGGCTTGGGAGTTGTTCAGGCGTTCTCGCGACTTCCAGCGCCCCTCGGCCTAAAGACATAACTCAAAATCTATTGCCACAAGGCGAGAACCGGTTCTGGATTGCAGAAATCGACTGCCAGGTGGTCGGGCCGGGCAGCCGCCAACTCATCCCATGTGTGATTCCCGGTCGCGACTGCGAGCGTACGGGCGCCAATCGCCCGACCACAACTAACGTCAGTCGGTGTGTCTCCAATGACCCAAACGTGCTGCAGATCGCAATTGCCATGCAGGCGGCTTTTGGCGACGGCCAGCGCCTCGCGAGCCACATCGTCGCGCTCGAAATGGTCGTCGCCAAAACCACCGAAATTGAAATAGCCGTCCAGCCCGTAGTGCGCCAGCTTGATGCGCGCCCCCTCTCGCGTGTTGCCGGTCAACAATCCGAGCGACACATCTTCGCGCGCCTTCAGCGTCTCCAGCAACGGTACAATTCCCGGAAGGACCATCCCCGGACGCTGCGCCAGAGATTGCGGCAAAACCTGTACGTACGACTCGCGGAATCGCGTCCAATGTTCAGGAATGTCTTCGATTCCATGAAAGCGAAACAAATCGCGCGTGATGCCACGATCGGTGCGGCCGTGAACGGCCACCTGATCTGTCGGCTCGGCGACTCCGAAGGCCGCGCGCAGCCCGTCGCGCAGAGCCGCCATCCCTGCCCCGCGGGTATGAATCAAGGTTCCATCAATATCAAAAAGGCAGACGTGCATCACAGAATCATAGGATCTCGTAATAATGTTCCGTGACTCGTCATTTCCCCACCACCTGGGTTGCAGGGTCACGACACACCCCTTACATTCTCCGCAGATCTTCATATCGGGATTGAGAGCATGGTTCAAGAGCACAGCGGTTCGCACGCCAGATTTCACCTGGCGATTATCGGCTGTGGCCAGATCGGACGACTGCACGCCCGGCAGATCGTGGCCGACGGTCGTGCCCATATTGCTGCGCTGTGTGATGCCATTCCAGAGAACGCGGCCCGCATGCAGGCCGAATTCTCTGTGGACGCTCGAATTTACGACGACATTTCCGCAATTCTTGCAGATTGCCCTGTGGATGCGGCTGTGATTTGCACTCCCACTCACGAGCATTTTGAACAGGTGCAACTGTTGCGCGAGCGTGGCATTCCGGTTTTGTGCGAAAAACCCCTGGCTGACACACGTGCGCGAATTGTACAGTTGATTGACGAGAAAGCGAGTGCCAAACCGGCATTGGCGGTGGCCTACCAGCGGCGCTGCTGGGCCGTCTACCGTACGCTGCGTCGCGAGGTGCAATCAGGCCGGTATGGTCCGGTCCGCTCAGTGACGGCTCACGTCTCAGAACGCTGGCAGCAGACGATTGACGGGACTTGGCGCAATGATCCGGCGTTCAATCCGGGGGGGTTCATGGGCGACGCTGGCAGCCACAAAATCGACATGGTCTTTTTCGTCACTGGTCTCGCGCCGCGCGAAGTCTATGCGCACAGCGACCGGCGCGGCAGTCGTGTTGAAATCGCGACAACGTTATTGGCGCAGCTTGAGAATGACGTTGCGCTGAGTATGAATTTTGTCGGTGATGCACAGCACTTCCGCGAAGATTTTCAGGTGCATTGTGCTGAGGCCGATTTATTGTACCGCGATGGCAACGTTTTGATCGCCCGCCACAACAAGATCGAGCGCGTGACCGAATTGGAACCAGAGACAAATCCCAATGCGGCCTTTTTCGATCTGATTGCTGGCACGGGGCCGAATTGCGCCCCTGCCTCGGTCGCGCTCCCCGTTTGGGATTTCACGCAAGCCGCGCTCGAATCGGCACATTCCGGCCGACTCGTTCGCCTTTGAGAACAAAGGAAGTCATGTCCAGAATTCTCGTCACCGGCGCCGCCGGGTTTATCGGATTTCACGTGAGCCAGCGCTTGCTGGCGCGCGGCGATGACGTCGTCGGTCTAGACAATCTCAACGACTACTACGACGTGCGGCTGAAATACGCCCGCCTCGACCAACTGCGGGGACGGTCGAGCTTTTCATTCCGTCA
>JAYTRB010000005.1:0-4817 GCA_043746425.1 Planctomycetia bacterium | reverse complement strand
TGGCGAATGTTCGCAAACTTTACAGCGAAAAGCTGATTTATTGCGAGAAGCAATACGAGGTTCTGGAAGGGGCCGAGGCCCTGGCGATCGTCACCGAATGGAACGAGTTCCGCAACGCAAACTTTGAGCTGATGCGTAAGTCGATGCGATCACCGGTCATCTTCGATGGCCGCAACCTGTATGACCCACGACATATGCAAGGCCTGGGTTTTGAATATTCGGGAATCGGCCTTGGTCTTTCGCCCATCTCAAAGCCGTAACGACAGCGGTTCAGACGACCTTGGTGGCTTGGGCGTTTTTTCTCTCCCGCGCCTGGTGTTCAAGAGCGAATTTGTCATCGCCCAGCAGACAGCGGTTGCGATCGGCCAGTGACCGACGAATGCGATCAACCGTTTCCTTGATCGGGGTCCAGACTTTTCCGAGGATTTCGCTGGCGCTGAACTGTTCGAGCTCTTTGACCGATTTGACCCGCAGGAATTCAAAAATATTTCTGGCATGGTAGTCATCTTTGAACAACAGATACAGCAATTCGTCGCCCGAGACTTTCGGCCGACCGAGCGCGGGAACCACCTCGGTCACTGGCGCGACGGGGGCCGGCTTCGCCTTGCGCTTGCGGACCACTGCTCGCGCCCCTTTGCGGGGGTTTTTCCTGGCTGCTTTACGGCCGGCCGCGGGTTTCCTGGGTTTGGCCGGTTTCTTCTTTGCCATGTGAAACTCCTGGATTCGTTATAGAGTCAAGGGTGCCCAGTGCTTTACGACAGTCATGGCCGACCTGAGTCCGTCGACGGCCGCGCTGATGATTCCGCCGGCGTATCCGGCCCCTTCCCCGATGGGAAACAGCCCCGCCACCCCCGGGCATTCTCGCGTCGCTGCGTCGCGTGCGATTCGAACCGGCGAGCTCCCCCGCATTTCAGGCCCGACCAGAACCGCATTCTTCAGAAAATCGCCACGCCATTTCCGATCCATGATCGGCAGCCCCGACCGGATCGCCGCCGCTGCGGTCGGCGGCAGAACAGACTCAAGATCGAGCGAACGCGTCCCCCGCTGGTATGAGCATTGTATTCGATCTTGCGCCCGGGGTGCGCGGCGGCCGACAAAGTCAGCCGCCCGCTGAATCGGCGAGAGATAATTTCGCCCGGCCAATTGAAACGCCAGGGCTTCGTACCGTCTTTGCACCTCGACCCCGGCTAGAGGATGATCGCCGACGAGTTCCCGGGCGTCGAGCGTCACCACCAGGCCGCTGTTTGCATAAGGGGTATCGTGACGCGAGTTGCTCATGCCATTCGTGCAGAACCGCTCGGGCTCAGAAACGCTGGGAATGATTGACCCCCCGGCACACATGCAGAACGTGAACAGATCTGGCTGCCCGCGCGCGACAAGGGTGTAATCGGCGGCGCCCAGAAGATCGAGATAGCGTTCATGGCCATATTTATGGCGGTTCACCTGGTCTTGCGGCTGTTCGATCCGCAGCCCCAGTTGAAAAGGCTTGGCATGCATGGAAATGCCCAGCCCGTGCAGCATTTCGTAGGTGTCGCGCGCACTGTGGCCGATGGCCAGCACGACGACCCCGGCGCGAATGTATCCTGATGACGTATTCAACCCGCAAATCTCTCCATTGGCCAGCGCCAGCCCCTCAACTCGGCAGCCGAACCGATACTCCCCTCCCATCGCTTCAATCTTGCGACGAAAGTTGCGGACGAGTAACGGCAAGCGATTGCTTCCCAGATGTGGCCGATGCTCATAGCGAATCTCGGGCTTTCCGCCGCACTCGACAAACCGTTCGAGCACCCAATCGACATCGGGACCGCTCATGCGGCAGGTGAGCTTGCCGTCGCTGAATGTGCCCGCTCCTCCTTCGCCAAAGAGGTAATTGTTCTCGCGGTCGAAGTCTCCGCCGCGGTCGAACGCGCGAATGGCGGGGACGCGGTCTTTCACCGCCTGGCCCCGTTCGAGCACCACAGGTCTGTAACCGCG
The DNA here is from genome assembly GCA_043746425.1 of Planctomycetia bacterium. Lineage (GTDB taxonomy): Bacteria > Planctomycetota > Planctomycetia > Planctomycetales > Planctomycetaceae > JACQFH01. Next base: position 2,843 of record JAYTRB010000005.1, on the reverse strand, counting down.
CAGAGCCAGGTAATACGCCGCCAGGAGGCCGGCCGGCCCCGAACCGACAACCACAGGCCGATCGGTAAGCGGTGTATTTCCTGGCGCAGGGTCTTCAAAACATGGGGGCTCATACCGTTCAATACGCGGATCGCGCCGCGTCTGGTACACCTGCTGTTCATGATCGCCGAGCTCGACTGCTGCCGAGTAGACGAACGCCAGTTCGTGGCGCGAGCGGGCATCGAGACTTTTTCGCAGGATTCGCCAGCGCTGCACGTCAGAAGGTGAAACGCCAAGAGTCTGCGCCAGCGTGTCGCGCAGCGATTCTTCAGGCTGTTCAATGGCGAGGCGGAGGTTGTTGACACGAAGCGACATTGTTCCAATCTACTTTCCGCGATGAAAGATTGCCATTCCCGCCAAATGACAAAGGTTTCTCGGACGAGTGGAGGAAAGATTGCAAGCCTGATAGGATAGGGTCAAATTGTGCGTAAACTCTCGTTTGGGCAGTGTTTATATTTTTTCGCCTCGCTGGAGTTTCAGATCGGTGGAGTGAGCCGCCCCCGGCGACTGCCCGCTGGGAAAACGTCCGTGATTCGCGGGAGATATCATGTCGCGGCGTGTGGAAGGCGATTTAACCAACGAAATGCTCGAGCAATGCGAAGCGGCGCTCGACTATCGCTTCCAGAATCAAGACTTGCTGCGCAATTGTCTGACTCATGCCTCGGGTGCCAATCACCGGCTGGCATCGAACGAACGGCTCGAATTCCTGGGAGACGCGATTCTGGGAGCCGTCGTCTGCGAAATGCTGTACCATCGCTTTCCGGAAGATACCGAAGGAGAGCTCACGCGGATCAAGTCGATTGTCGTCAGCCGCAGCACGTGTGCGAAAATCAGCGAGGCAATCGCCCTCCCGAAGTTTTTGCTGCTGGGGAAGGGATTGTGCGTCAACGAAACAGTGCCGATGTCAGTGGCCGCTGCGGTGTTCGAATCGCTCATCGCTGGCGTGTATCTGGATGGGGGCTTGCAGCCGACCCAGACAATGATCGAACGCATGATGGGTCCAGAGATCGAATTGGCCGGGGGAGTCGATCACGGACGAAATCACAAGAGCCTTCTGCAGCAGTATGCGCAGAAGACGTTCGGGGAAACGCCGGTCTATCGTTTGCTTGATGAGAAAGGCCCCGACCACTCGAAATGCTTCAAGGTGGCGGCATTGATCGGGCAACAGACGTACCATCCGGCATGGGGCGCGAACAAGAAGGCTGCCGAACAGCGGGCCGCGCAGAACGCGCTCTACGAACTCGAGGGAAAGCCCATCCCCTACCGGTCGGATTGAACCGGTCGCATCACGAGCGGGCCAGCTTGCGCAGCAGAACTGAATGCGCAAGGAGACTATCTGAGCCCCGATTGCAATCAGTTGCATTCAGCGCCGCCGGGTCAGCGCCAACCGGGATTGAGACCCCGTTTGGGTTAAGCGGCAGATGAAGCCAGACCTGCACAAATAGCAGAAGCGGTCGACATTGATCGACCGCTTCATGCTTGCTGTGGCTTGTCATGCGGTCGGACCGCACGAGGGACGAAAACTACTTCTTAGCTTTCTTTTTCGTCGCCTTCTTGACAGCTTTTTTCTTTGCAGCTTTCTTGGCCATCTGAAGTTCCTCCTTAGAGAGCCGAACCGAGCAACCGTTCTGCCGCCTGAACCGGGCAAACAAACACAGAAACGAGCCGCTCCACGAAATTCTCATCCGGCCTGTCAACCTTGACAAGCCGACGGTGAATCCAGGCTGGCGTTGAGAGACTGACGAGTTGAACTTTTCAGTTCAGTCGCCAGTCTTGTTCATTGCCTGACGAGGACTCACGCGTTGCATGCGGCCATAGTACGCAATTCCCGAAAATCTGCAAGCAAATTTTTGCGTTTTCGACGGGAAAAACGCAATGTCTCGCGTTGGCCGCGCACGTCGCGCCGCACAGCAGTGAGTGTCGCGCGGTGTTCCGCTGCGCCCTGCAGGTTCGATATGCGTTTTCAATAAATGCAAAAGCATTCGAGAAAACAAGTGTTTTTTTTGCGTTCCGAAAAAACCGCGTGCTGCTGCTGCGAGACTTTCGCAAGTCAACCGCAGCACGTGAGAAGCGTTCTTTGAGTGGCGAAATGTGCATAAAAAAAAATTGAAAAATGTGAGAGAGCGAGTTACAACGCGTGCGTTTATCAATGGCATTCCGCGCGCACAGCGCGCGCCATGCAGCCGACTGCACGTTCATCACGATACGCGTGCGAGCGTTTCACGCATGTGCGCGAGACTTTCGCGCGCGATCTTTTCGCAACCCGGCGAGTAATCGAAGACCTCCACCGATACCCACCCGGCATATTGCGCATCGATGAGCGCGCGAAAGATAGGATCGAAGTCAGTCGGCCCCATTCCCGGTCCAAGCAGGTTGCCATCGTTCGCATGAAAGTGACCCACCCGCTGTGCATACCGCGCGATCAATTCCGGAATCGAGGTCTCTTCCGAAAGCATGGCCTTGACGTCCTGATGCAGCAGCAGATTGGGTGGTGCTTGGTCGAGCCCCTGCACCCGGTCAAACAATTCGACAGCGTCGGCGCACGTGTTGATGAAATTCGTTTCCTTCGGTGTCAGCGGCTCCATGCAGAACTTCACTCCGCGCTCGGCCAACGCCGGCAGACAGGCGCGCAAGACTTCGGCCGCGCGATCGAGCCCCTCTTCACGCGTCGTGCCGGGCTCCAGATTGCGCTGTGCCGGTGATCCGAAGACCAGGATGTCTCCCCCGAGGTCGGCACACGCCCGTCCCAGCTCGATCAAATAATCGGCCGTTGCCCGGCGGACGGGGGCCTCGCTCGAAGTCAG
>JAYTRB010000004.1:0-4009 GCA_043746425.1 Planctomycetia bacterium | reverse complement strand
GACACGGCCCCGACGCTGGCCGCGATCGCCCCGTTTGCCGAAGGCCCGACGCGGATAAGAAATGTCGCCCACATGCGCCATAAAGAGACCGACCGCATCGCCGCCTTGGCGACCGAATTGAAACGGATCGGGCAAAAGGTAAAAGAAAATCCCGATGGATTGACAATTACCCCGGCCCGAATCAAGCCCGCTACAATCGAAACCTATGATGATCATCGGATGGCAATGAGTTTTGCTATAGCGGGGCTGGTGGCCGAGGGAATCGAAATTTCTCACCCCGAATGCACAGCCAAGACGTATCCGCGGTTCTTCGAAGACCTGCAAGCGCTCGTGGGCGATTGATGACCGCCCGCGAAATCGCCTATGACGTCTTGATGCGCTGGAAACCGCGGGCGCCCCACGCCACGAAGCTCCTCGATGAATGGTTTGCGCGCTCCGAGTTGCCAGCTGGCGAACGGGCCCTGGCCACTGAACTCGTGCATGGCGTCATGCGCCGCCGCGAGACTCTCAACGCCCTTCTGAAGCCGCACGTCAATCGCCCCCTGGGCCAGGTCGAGCCCGGCGCGCTGGTCCTTCTCTGGCTGGGCGCCTATCAATTGGCCATGCTGTCGGGCATTCCCGGCTACGCCGTCGTCAACGAAACCGCCGAGTTGGCCAAACGAGGAGGAAAGCCGCAATGGACGGGGTTTATCAACGCCGTTCTGCGATCGCTCAGCCAGGCCGTCACTGACGAGTTCGTTGAGCTTCCGGCAGCCAACGCCGTGCCGCTTGCCCCCGGCCGATTTCGCGTTCTGCACGCAGATGTCTTTACTGAGCCGGCGCACGACTGGCTGAGCTATTTTGTCGCCGCGTTTAGCCTTCCTTCGTGGTTGGCCGAGCGCTGGCACGCGAGATTCGGCCCGAATGATCTGCAGCGGCTGGGTTTCTGGTTCAATTCACCGGCGAAGCTCTGCCTGCGCGCGAATTCATTGCGAACGACCCGCACGCATCTGCTCGAGGCCCTGCGTGAGGCGAATTTCAAGGCTCGTGCGGCGATTCATTCCGAGGCGATTTGGCTCGAGGATTCTGTGTTCGTGCAGCGCCTGCCCGGGTTTCACGACGGCTGGTTCGCCGTGCAAGACGAATCGGCCCTGGCCGCCGCCACGCTGCTTGATCCCCAACCTGGCCAAAGTGTGCTCGATCTTTGTGCCGCCCCCGGCGGCAAGACGGCGCACCTCGCGGCCTTGATGAAAAACAAGGGACGAATTCTGGCCACCGACGTCGATACCGACCGCCTGCGGCGCGTCGAAGAATCGTGCCGGCGATTGGGAGTCGAGATTGTCGAAACACGCATTCTTCCGCGCGCCGCCATCAATCTTTCTGGCGAAATATTCGACCGCATTCTTTTGGATGTTCCGTGTTCGAACACGGGGGTCCTGGGAAAGCGTCCGGAAGTCCGCTGGAGGTTGCGGCCCGTGGATGTCGTCGAGTTGGCTGTCATCCAGGTCCGGCTTTTGCGTTCGGCTTGCGCTTTGCTGGCGGCTGGCGGCCGCCTCGTTTATTCGACGTGCAGCATCGAGCCCGAAGAGAACCGGGCCGTCGTCGACAGGGTTTTATGTGACCACCCCGAACTGACGCTGGTGCAGGAAACGCATCACATTCCGGGACAACCGGCAGATGGCGGTTATCAGGCCCTCGTGCAACGCAGGGTCTAGCGTTCGTACCCCCATGCCTCCCGCAATTTGGCCCGCCCTGGCCTTCAAACAACTTCGCCTCGGTTGTAATGCGCAGGTTTTACGGCCTTGAAGCCTGTATTCCACCGCCGCTGTGCTGCTGTGCGCGACGACGAGGGGCCTGAAGTAAACGATGGAATTCAACCCGCCATCATGACAGAATTTGCGACGCTCTCGGCAGACATGGTCGCTGGTTCAAATTTATTGGGAAGCGCAACGCGGGCCTGGTTTGAAAAGCTGCGATTGCTTGTCTGGTTTGCCAGGAGGCACCGCTCTGCGACCCCGAATCGGCGTGGCTGAGTTCGAAGACAATTCGCGCGATGAATTTGTCGAGCTGAAATGGGTCATTAAAAGGGTGCGATCACTTCGTTTCCGTCGCGCGTGAATAATGCCTTCAGCATGTCCGCGTTAATGGATTGCGAGAGGAATCGCACCGCGCCATCACACATCAGGACGTGCACTCCACCGGTGTGGTCGCTGCTGAAGCCATTGGCGTCGCCGATCGCGCCATGCACTAAAATGTCGACATCATCGGGCTTCATCCAGGGGATACTCGCATGCGAGGCCTCACCCACCATGATTGTATTGGAGGTGCCATCGGTAATGTCATGAATGGCAATGGGCGCAGCCCCCCTGAAAACGCAATGTTCTCCGAAGACTCCCGCGTACGAAGTGTTCGTCGTTAAGCCGGTATTGATGTGCGAGGGGCAACTGTACGTGCGCGGCATGCGATCTAAAAGCAGTCTGTTATTGGGGCCGTCCCAAGGCTCACTAAACTTATATTCAGAATAGAGCCCCGCTTCATCAATAAAGGGCAAAATCAGGACGCGCCAACTATGCATCGGCTTTCCATTTTCGTCTGCTACAAAGGCAGGAGGGAATGTGCCATACACGTCGTGATAATTGTGCAGCGCCAGCCCGATCTGTTTGAGATTGTTCTTGCACTGCGACCGTCGCGCCGCCTCGCGCGCCTGCTGCACCGCCGGAAGCAGCAGCGCTGCGAGAATACCGCCGCAGACGAGAATGACGGCGAAAACTCCGCCGAGGATGCCCACGATAATCATCGTTTTCGACGAATTCCGTTTCCCGCCCGGCGCCCCTCCTGAGCCGTGTTCGTTGACGTTGATTCCGCAATGCGGGCATGTCGTGACATTGGCGGGAATCTCTTCGGCGCAAGCGGGGCAGGTGGCCATGAAACACCTTTTAATGCGTGGGGGGGAATCAACAGGCGAATCAGCGTGTCAATACTACCCGTAGCCACTTCAATTCGCCACCACCGATCTACGACCACTGCCTGTTCGCGTCAGAGCCTTAGCCCAGGTATGTTCCGATCGCGCCGCGTTGTGCCCTTGGCCGGACGATCGCCAGATTCGACGCTCCGACTCCATCCGGCCAATCGAAACCGAAGGCCTCCGTTTTTGCGCGCCGCAGTTGCCGGGTCATCCAGGTTTACGGACGTGGAGCAACTCGCCATAATAGGGCCTCTGGAAGGATGACGCGTTCAGCACTCGGCCCATCCGATTGGCAGCGTCGGGCTGGCACGGCGGTAGACCCGCAATTCTTCGCCCGGCGATCGATCATGCCATCAGGCTACAGAAGTTGTCGACAAGAATGCCGATTGGCCGACCGACCGTGCTGGGTATGACATGACATGGCCCTCATGAAACATGCAGAGCCGGGCAGCGGTTCCCGCTCAGAACGGGTCTTCGGTTACCAAGACATCACTTTCATTGGTAAAACCTGTGTGTTGGGCGACAGGTTCATGAATGACTTCTCTGGCGTTGACCAACTTCGTGAAGCAAACAGGAATCGAAGGTTAGTAACATGGACGAAACTTCTGAGAGGCCGCCCCGCGAACCGACCGGCCTGCTGGTCATTGGCGTGGGGACAGACATCGTCGAAGTTCTGCGCATCGGGCAAATGATCGAACGGCATGGCGAAGTGTTTCTCAACCGCGTTTATACTGATGATGAAATCCGCTACTGCCAGCGGCGCAGGGAATATACGCAACACTACGCCGGCCGCTGGGCCGCCAAAGAAGCAGTGATGAAAACACTGGGAACCGGCTGGAGTCGTGGCATCGGCTGGCGCGACATCGAAGTCTGTTCGAGCCGCAGCGGGGCACCGTCGATCATCCTTCGCGGCGCGGCCCGCGAAATCGCCGAACAGGCGGGAATCTGCGATGTGCTCATCAGCATTTCGCATTGTCGTACGTTCGCCACCGCGACCGCCATTGCCGTCGGTGCGAGCCATCTGAATTCTGATATCCCAATTCCCAAACCTGCAACCTGACTGAC
>JAYTRB010000003.1:0-2692 GCA_043746425.1 Planctomycetia bacterium | reverse complement strand
CAGAACTCGTTGATTCAGCTTTGGGTCGGCTATGAGGCGTTTCGGCTCGACATCTACAACTACATGGGGACGCTCGAAATCGATCGGGAAGGTTACTGGACTGACGAATTCTATCAGGCGCGAGCCCGTATTCATCGGGCAAACCCCAATCGCCTTTATCCGCCATTGCCCTCCTCGCTCGAAAACTATTGTCCACCGGACTCTCCCGCGGGGCCGACTCCAGGTGAATCGTTCGCGGGAACTGATATTGCCTCTGCCCGCCAAGGCGCATCCGGCAATGTTAAACCGCAAGCCAGTGACGTGCCCCTGCCAAAGCCCGTATCCCCGATTCGGCTGGTTGGCGCCGAGACGCTCGCGCAGCCGCTGAAAATGACCGCCTCGCAAAAGGGGGCGTCGAAAACATTAAAACCGGCCACGATCCGGAATGCGCCGGCGACGGCTGCCGGTCTGGCTCAGCCTGGCGTGCGTGCCCCGCGCGGACGGGCGCATCTGAAGGATTCTGAGTGATGGGTCGCGCAGTGCCGACGTATTGCGGGCAGGTTAAAACGTGTCTGTGGTTCGAGCGCCCAGGAGCGGTTCCGACGCCCTGCAGCCAGTAGACAGGCTGAATGTTTCGACGGCCGCACGCAATCGCGCATCTCATGCCAAAATCAAATTTTGCACTTCTGTTCATCGAAACCACGTATGGCCTGGCATCAAGCCGCCGCTTTTGCCTCTGCCCAACAGCCGAGGTTGCTCAGCTTTGAGCGGGAATGTTCCATTGATTACCCTTCGATTTCCAGGAATTCGCAGTGCATTTTGGACGTGGCTGGTGTTAATATAGATATCGTTGTGTCTCGACATTCATGTATTCAGGGATACACTGGATGTTGGCATCACGTTTTCGAGCTCTAATGTGCCAGCCAATGGGCCGCGATTTGTGAGCCGTCGGCGTTTCCTTCCTCCCGCCTGCAAGTTTTACCCAGCCGCCACACGCGTCAGCTCCCTCGCCAATACGCCGGAGTCAGCCGATGGATCATTCCCCAAAAATTACTGGACGGAAGTCTCGCAACGACGGCCGATCCCCTTTCGTCATGTCATTGGTCCCTGAAGCCAGGCGCAGCGCAAATTGCGACTGGCAGTCGGCAACACACCGATTGCTTTGCGCGGCGCGCCTTGGGCTGCAGGCGCGGCGCGGTGGAGTTGGGAAGGTGGTTCTGGTTTTGCTGGTCGTTTTGGGGGCGACCGCCGGTGGGGTGCTCGCCTGGCAGGGAATCAACAAAGGCGAAGAGAAATCAACCTTGATCAGCGAGCCCGTCAAGAAGGGGGAATTGCTGATCACGATCACTGAGCGGGGAAATCTTGAGAGTGCGAATAACGTTACCCTGACGTGTCTGGTCGAAGGCGAAGCCGGAACTGGCATTTTGAAAATCGCCGACGAGGGAAAACGCGTATTGAAAGATGAAATCATCGTCGAGCTCGATTCGTCGAAGCTGCGAAACGATGCCACCGCCCAGGAGATCGTTGTCGAGCAGGCCGCCGCGACTCTGAAAACGGCCGAAAAGAATGTCGAGATTCAGAATACCCAGAAAGAAAGCGATGTTGCCGCAGCGCAGCTGAAACTCGACTTGGCCAAGCTCGATCTCACCAAGTACGTCGATGGCGATCTTGTCCAGGAAAAGCACACGATTCAGGGGGAAGAAGAACTGGCGACCGAGGATCTGACGCGGGCGAAAGAGAAATTCATCTTTACGCAGCGGTTGATCAAGAAGGGTTACGCCAAGCAAAGTGAACTTGAGGCTGACCGTGTCGCCGTCAAAAAGGCAGAGATCAGCCTGGGTGTCGCCAAAGAGAAACTGGAAGTAGTGGAGAAATACACATCGAAGCGGCAGATCGCCGAAAAGGAGGCCAATGCCAAGGAGTATTTGCGCGAGGTGGCGCGGGTCACGCTCAAGGCAGATGCCGCTCTGGCAAAATACGAAGCCGATCTGTCGGCCGCGAAACTGACCTATCAGGTCGAAAAGGCCAAGTACCAGAAGGTTCTCAGTCAGATCGATGTTTGCATCATGCGCGCTCCTCGCGATGGCATGGTGGTATACGCCAATACTCGTTCGGGTGGGTTCCGCGGCGGCTCAGAGCCGCTGATTTACGAAGGCGCCAAAGTTAAAGAGCGCCAGCCGATCATCAACCTTCCCGACATCCAGAAGATGCAGGTGAACGCCCGCATTCACGAGTCGAAGATTTCGATGGTTCGCACGGGGCTGCCGGCGACGGTCCATGTCGATGCGCAGGCCGGTGAAGTCTATCATGGAGAGGTCGAAATGGTGTCGCTCGTTCCCTCGTCAGGGAACTGGCCCAACTTCAACCTTAAGGAATACATTACGTTCATCAAGATCACTGATGACATCGAAAAAGTCAGCGCACTCAAGCCGGGGCTGACGGCTGAAGTCGAGATTCTGATCGACCGGCTTCCTTCAGTCTTGCAGGCGCCGGTGCAGTCGTTCGTCGAGCGTAGCGGCAAGCATTTCGCCTGGGTTCTCGATGGCAATAAGGTGAGACGGCGCGAGGTGAAGATCGGCAAGTCGAACGAACAGATGATGGAGATTACTGACGGCTTGGCAGAGGGCGAGAGAGTCGTGCAGACTCCGCGGACTGTGCTGGCCCGAGAGATTTCGCTGCTTGAGGAAGAATATCCAGCGACGGCCGCAGAGCC
>JAYTRB010000002.1:0-3271 GCA_043746425.1 Planctomycetia bacterium | reverse complement strand
CTCTTCGTAATCGGATGCACAGTAATTCGCGCGGTGGCGACCGGCCAGAACGGCTTTCCTCGAATCACAACGAAGAATCGCAAGAAGCCGTCTTGCAGTCTGGCACGGGTGCTCGAATTGACCGGATGAGTGTCGCCTACCACGCGCATGAAGTCGGGCTCGAACTGGCCGCTTTGGGAAATCTGGTTTTTTCGGGCATGATCGAGAGCGAACTGCGGCTCGACGGTGTGCCGCTGGTCGCGCGCGGGAACTGGCGCTCGGCTTTGTGGTATAGCGACCAGGATTGCGATTATCTGGAGTTGCAGCTTTTCTTGAGCGAGTCGCTGCGAATCGACCGGCAACTGCTCTTGTCACGAAACGGCCATTTCGCTTTGGTGGCCGATGCGATCGTGACCCCTGCCGCAGAGCGCATCGAATATCGGATGAGTCTGCCGACGGCCAACGGCGCAAAGATGACCTTCGATACCGCCACGCGCGAAGGGTCGATCTGCGCAGGAAATTGTACTGCCCGGGTGTTTCCACTGACTTTGCCGCAAGATCGAGTTCTCAGTACCGCGGGCGGATGTCGGGAACGCGATGACCGGTTGGAATTGTCGCACGCCACGACCGGTCGGGGAATCTTCCTTCCCGTCTTGTTCGACTGGCATCCGCGGCGGCGTCCCGCAAGAGCCGATTGGTGCGCACTGACGGTCACCGAACCTGGCCGCGTGCTGCGCTCTGACCAGGCGGCGGGTTTCCGACTGCGACTGGGCAAGCATCAGTTGCTGATCTACAGAAACCTCGATGGATCTCGTGAAGCACGCGCCGTGCTGGGACAGCATATCCGCTTCGAGACGATCGTGGGGACATTCAGCTCGGCTGGCAAAGTGGCGCCGATCATGCTCGTGGAATCGGATTGAGTAATCCACTTCACGATTGCTGCTGTCGCGAGGGCAGACAACGCCGATTGAATTGCACGTCGAGCGGTACGCCACCAGCCTTCCCAAACGTTGTGGCTTGCTGCATACTATTAAAATGAGCCAAACCATTCTGGTCCGCTATGGGGTGATTCCCGAGGTCGCCCGTTTCGCCCACGATTTGACAGAACCGCCGCAGCGACACGAACGTGTCGTCGTCAACACGCATCGCGGACTGGAGCTGGGGACGACGCTTGAGAGCCTGCACGTTTTCGGTGCTGCGCGAACCGCTCTCGCCCCTGTGCCGAACACCCCTGTGCCCAACACCTCTGTGCCGAACCCCGATGAGCCCCCCCCTGATGAGACGACTCAGCGCGTCGAGCGCCAGGCAACGCCGGCTGACGAGGCGCTGCACGCCCAACTGCGGCGTACCGCCGACGAGGCGTTTCCGGTGTGGCAGCGGCGGATTCAGGAATGGAATCTTGATTTGGAGCTGCTCGATGTCGAGTGGACGCTCGACCGCCAGAAGCTCGTCTTGTACGTCTTGGGAGGGCACAGCGCCGAGACGACAAAGCTCGCTCTGAATGCCGCCGCAGCAGGCCTCGCGGTCGTCGAAGTGCAACCGGTCAACGCCGAAGGGCCGATCGCCCTGCCAGCGGCGGGGGGCGGTTGCGGCTCGGGGGGCTGCGGTTGCCACGAGTAGAAATGCCAGCGACATCATCCACGAGACAGCCGACAGACAGCATCATTTATGATAGACCAGACGTTTGACGAACTTCAGAACATTCACCAGTCGCAGGGGCCGGCGGGCGCAATCGATCACTTAATCGCCTTTCTGCGCACAGAGAAACGCCATCATGCCCTGTTTGATGCGCTTCTCATGAAAAAACGCCTCGAAATGGGCCTGGGTCTCGTCCGCCCTGCGGCTATGAAGGACGTGCCTGAGGAACAGCGGGACGATTTTGAAAAGGTGTATGTCGACGCTGCCCGCGAAGTGGGCCAGCTGTTGCTCGAAGACAATTCGATCGCTCAGGCATGGACATACTTTCGGGCGATCAACGAACCCCAGCCAGTCGTTTCGGCAATCACGGCGATCCCCGAAGAGGGCTCGATGGCCGATGAGATCATCGAAATTGCCCTCTTTCAGGGGGTGGCGCCGGTCAAGGGGCTGGCGATGTATCTGGCCTCGCATGGCACCTGCAGCACGATCACGGCGTTCGACCAGATTTCACTGCAGATCGCTCCCGAAGCCCGGCGACAATGCGTTCAGACGCTGGTGCGCAAGCTGTTCGATGACCTGCGAGAGAATGTTGAGCACGACATCATGCGGCGGCAGCCGACGAACCCGCCCGGGCAAAGCCTGCGTGAGCTGATCGCCGGGCGCGATTGGCTGTTCGCCGACGACAGTTATCATCTCGACGTCTCGCACCTGAACGCCGTCGTCCGGTTCGCGCGATTCCTCGACGCCACTTGCCCAGAGCTCGATCTGGCGCTGCAACTGGCACAGTATGGCGCGCGACTCGCGCCGCAGTATCAATATGCCGGCAACGCCCCCTTCGATGAATTCTACCCGGCCCACATCCAGTACTTCAAAGCACTGCTCGACGACGACCGGGAAACGGCAATTGGTTACTTTCGCTCAAAGATCGGCGAAGATGCGTCAGATACCGACAATCAGGTCGCTGCTTTTGCGCTGGTCGATTTGCTGCAGCGTCTTGAACGGCCGACTGAAGCCGTCGAACTGGCCTGCCGCTATCTTGCCAGCTCGGCCGATCAGTTTGGCATCTCGCTGCCAGAAATGTGCGTCGCGGCCGGGCGCTTTGATCTGCTGCTGAATCTGTCGAGAAGCCAGGAAGACGTCGTCAATTACACGGCGGCGCTCATCGGAAACCACAAGTCGTGAGTCTGTTCGAGACAAACCGGTCGGCGTGGAACCGGCTGGCCGCCGGCGGCAGCCGCTTTGCCCGTGTCGCCAACGACGATGAGTGTCGCGCGCCACTGGCGACGCTTGATGGACTGGGCTGGCTACCCGCCAGTGTGGCCGGGCTCGAAGTACTCTGCCTGGCGGCAGGGGGTGGCTGGCAATCGGTGCTGTATGCTGCGGCCGGGGCGCATGTGACAGTCGTCGACTTGAGCCCCGAAATGCTGCGACAGGATCTTCAGGAAGCCGGCCGCCGAAATCTTTCGGTGCGCGTCATCGAAGGCTCAATGCACGATCTGGCATTGCTCGCCGACGAAAGCTTCGACATCGTTCATCAACCCGTCAGCACTTGCTACGCTCCCGACGTGTCTGCAGTGTATCGCGAAGTGGCACGGGTGCTGCGCGACGGCGGTCTTTATATCAGCCAGCACAAACAGCCCACCAGCCTGCAGGT
>JAYTRB010000001.1:0-1532 GCA_043746425.1 Planctomycetia bacterium | reverse complement strand
CTGAACTGACGGACGTACCACAGGTCGATTTCAGAAACCTTCTGAATCCACTCGGCACGGTTCTGGTGATGCGTCAGGTCGTGATGCCCCTCGAAGATGCCAATGTCCTCAAAGGGACGGTTGCTGCCGTCATGTGCGAGAAGCAGAGTGGCGATTCGGGTCGAGTCGCTCTGAAACGCCAACAACAGAATGTCATAGGTGAGCTCGACATATTCGCCGTAGTTCGAGGGAATGCCGACGGGCGTTTCGACCGCCGGATCTTTGACGTCGCCGAATCGTTCGGCGCTGGCAATACGGTTTTCAATTTCACGAATACCAGTCAGATACTGATCGAGTTTGTCGCCATCGCGGGGACTCAGCCGCTTTTGCATCGAGCGGGCCTCGCCCCGGACGAAATCGAGAACCGAGCGCTGTTCCTGCCGGCGGCGCAGCATGTTCGCGTGGCGCTCACCCGGGGCCCCTGCCCCGAACAGCCGTTCGAAAGCCAGCCGCGGGTTGGCTTCGGGAGTCATGGGGGTCGTGGGTGAACTCCACGACATGTTGAATTGATAGGCGCAAGCGTACCCCGAATCGCAGGCGCCCGAACGGTGAACCGAATCGCACGTCAATTCAAGCGACGGCAAGCGTGTGAGCTGCCCCACACGACGGGCCAGTTCCTGGTCGATCGAGACGCCGGCGCGAATGTCGGTAGCGCTCTTTTTCAGCCGCACCCCAGTGAGGAACGTCCCTCCCCCGCGAGCGTGGTCGCCCGCACCGTCGGGCCCGGGTTCGGCGTTCTGGTGATTCAGCCCTCCCAGTACCTGCACGAATTGGCGGTTCGATTCGAGCGGCGCGAGGGTGCGGCTCAATTCGAAATCGCTGCCCTCCTCTTTCGGCCACCAGGCGCCCGGTATGGCGCCGTTCGGGAAGAAAACAAATGCCGAACGCAGAGGCGCGCCCGTCGCCGTCACTGCGACACAGGCCGCCTCCGCTCCTGCCGGCTCGGCAGCCACCACACTCAATGGCCGCAACGACTCAAATGCCGGCAGGGCAATGGCCGCCCCCACGCCGCGCAGAAATTGTCGTCGGCTTACGTTCAATGCCCCGCTCAGCCCTCGACGTTCATTCCGATCGACTCGCGCTGCCATGGTTGGGTTCCTGGTTGACTGAGTCTTAAATTGGTGGGTCGTTAAACCTGGTTAATCTTCGGCTGCCGGGGGAGTGAGACGTTCTGCCGCGGCCGCCGCGCGGCGTTTTTGAAACGGAGCAGACTCGATGATACTCGACAGCAAGACTGAGGGGCGTCCGTTTTCGCGTTCGAGGCGATCGACTATGGCATCGACCGTCGCGACGTCGTAGTAATCCAACCCACGCCCCAGGGCGTACGTCAGCAGCTTTTCGGTAAGGCAGCGGTAAAAGTCGAGCCGACGTTCCGTCACAAGAATGCGCTTTAGCTCGCGCACGTCTCTGAACGATTCACCGGTGAGCAGAGTTCCCGAAACATCGATTGGCACGTCACTTTGAGTTTCGCGGAAGATTCCCAACGCGTTGAA